>JASFVS010000035.1:0-14720 GCA_050049715.1 Phycisphaerales bacterium | reverse complement strand
AAGAAATTTTCGCGATGTATGATATAGCAATAATAGGGGCCGGACCCGCCGGGGCAACTTTGGCACGCCTTCTGCCTGATAATTACAAGGTTTTGTTGATAGACAAAAGGCAGATAACAAATCCCCACGGTAACACATCCGCAAAGTGCTGTGGCGGCCTGCTGGCACCGGATGCACAGGGAATGCTGTCCAGGATGGGACTGGGACTACCAAAAAGTGTTTTGGTGAACCCCCAACTTTTTGTTGTACGTGCCATTGACGTACAGAAAAAATTAGAAAGGTATTATCAACGATACTACATCAATATGGACAGGCAAAAATTCGACTCGTGGTTATTGTCCATGGTTCCCTCGCATGTTGATATACGGCTTGCCTGTCGATTCAAATTATACGAATCAGAAAATGATTGTATTAAGATAAAACTTATTCAGAACAACAAGATATATACAGAAAACACAAAAATCCTGGTCGGCGCCGACGGCGCATCGTCAAGAGTCCGTAAACAGGCAATCCCCGACCGGCCCTTCCCCAAATCGTATTTCTCAATTCAGGAACAGGTCGAGGCAAACAGTCAGCTACCATACTTTTCCGCAATATTCGACCCTGAAATTTCAGACTATTATTGCTGGACAATTCCAAAGGAAAACTATCTGATTATTGGAGCTACTCTTTATCCAAGGCTTGAGGTTCCGGCAAAATTTGAATTACTCAAAAACAAACTTAAAGATTACGGCTTCCACTTTGGAAAGACAATTCGCAGAAACTCAGCTTTCATTCTCCGGCCTACAAAGATCCATCAGCTATCAACCGGAAGCGGACCTGTTATACTACTAGGCGAGGCCGGTGGCTGGATAAGCCCAAGCTCCGCCGAAGGACTAAGCTATGCCTTTCGTACCGCCCTTATACTAACCAGGTTGTTGCGTAAGTCACCGGACAATCTCGAAAAACGCTTTCGTCAAAAGACTAAAAAACTAAAAGCAAACATATTCCTGAAGAGCCTAAAATCTCACTTAATTTACAATCCCTTTCTAAGAAATATCGTGATGAAAACCGGAATTCAAAGTATGAACATATACGAATCATAAGTCCTTATACATTTCACCGTCCCCAACAGAATTATCATAACCACTATCTTCCAATGCAGACGAACTTACTTACTAAGAGATGTATCTTCAGAAATTTTTTCAGTTTTAAAATCAAGGCAAGTATCTACGATTTCTGGCTTTACAACACAACGCCATAAAAGTTTATAAAAAAGCATAAAAAGCACTTGACTTTCCTGAGATTATTTATCATTTTATCGGACGGAGCATGAGGCACCCAAACTGGAGGGTATGAAAAGGCGGGGAACGAACCGCATTATTTAAGCATTCCGACCCGCAGGAGTTGCGCTGAGCAATTGCTTTGCGCATAGCAAAGGATGCGTGCACCTGTTTTACGGAGAAAACCGGAGCGGGGGAATGGAGTCCCCTTTTATTCAAGGATGAAACTATGCTGTCGTACACCACAAGAATTCCTTTTGGACGAGCTTCTCCCATATTTACACGCGCTATAATGCGCGAGCTGCCAGCCTGACAAGGTAAACCGCAAAATAAGACAATTTGCATTTAACTAATACTTAAATCTGACAACCTTATTTCGAGAGGAGGTGATGCAGAAAAGAGAAAAATTTATTCTCAAGTAAAAGGAGCACAAAATGAAAAGGATTTCTCTGCTTGCAATAACAATATTGATTGCTGCGCCCACCGTAATAAAAGCACGCTCTTACGTTCCCCTCCGTTATCGCACTCGCTGGTCTCCCTACGCCTTCGGCCTTGTTTCCGGCAATATTCGCTACTCTCCCTATGCCTTTAATCACAAACATAACGGCTTAGTTTACGGAGATGTCCGCTACTCTCCTTATGCCTTTGGTCACAATCGCTCCGGCTTAGTAGTTGATTCTTACAGTGATTACTTCAGAAGCCGTCATTCCCCCTACTACTATCCTCAAGCTTCATCTTCTGTTACTGTTATTAACAGGAGTTGTTGCTGCGCCTGCACCTCAGACAGAAAACGTTCCAGCTCAACTAAGCAGACAAGCACTGTCAGTTATGCAGATAAGCTGATAGCCCGCGAGCAAAAGAGCAAAAAGCTCAGGGACTTACGAGAGCAAAAACATTCATCAAAAGAAATAAACGTAAAGGAAACAATCTGCAGATATCTCAAAAACAGGAATATAGATGGTTACATAATGCACGGATTATTGAGAATAGACGGCAAAACAATAAACGTTAATTTCCTGCTAAAAGACAAAAATATAATGATAACATACTGGGACCTGGACGAAGTACAATCTTTAGCGAGTGAACCCGGATATAGAAGAGACTATTTAGTAAAACATGAACAGCAGTGGCGAAACTTCTACGAAAAATATACTCAGGGAGGAGGAAAAGTTTATCAAATAACAACTGCGAACATGGATGAGGTACTAACCAAGCTAACACTCTGCATTGAGCTAAACGAAGGATAATACCAATCGCAAAAATTAAGTTAGGCAGGGTGGGTCTTGTGCAAAAAGGAGGAGTGATAATTTCTCTACGCTTTTTGTTTTGTGCTATTAAGGGGTCATCTTCGAAGTAAATCGATATTGCCCTGAGCCAACAGCAAACACCGCCCTGCCATCTTCCATTCGCAGGAACTGTACTGCCTCCGCTTCGGCCGCAGGCACTCCGCTTTCCGTAACACTCTCGGCATCTTTGGCCGACACATATACCGTTGCTGTGGTATTAGCCGGGATTTCAACATTCAACCTGAATGTGTTACCCCTGATGTTCCAGTCGCTGACAATCTCACCATGAATAGATTTATAGCTGGCCTTCGCATAGCTTAATCCTCCGCCGGGTCTGGGTTCAATGCGTATTCGCTTATAGCCGGGCTCATCCATATCGATGCCGGCGACAGTGCCGAATAACCATCGGCCAACCGAACCGAAAGAATAATGATTAAACGAGTTCATACCGGGGTCCTGAAAACCCTTCTCCTCGGTCCAGCCGTCCCAGCGTTCCCAGATTGTAGTTGCTCCGTTTTTGATACTATAACCCCAGCTTGGGAAAGTATCGTTATTAAGCAGACGATAAGCTACATCCAGATGCCCGGTTTGCGTCAGCGTCGGCAGCAGATAACTTAACCCGACAAATCCGGTCGAAAGATGCCAATTCTTTTTCTTTATGGCCTCGATTAAATGTTCAGTAGCGTCGTTCCGTTTGTCTTCAGGCAGCAAATCAAAATAAAGCCCTAACAAATAACAAGTCTGAGTCTCCCCTTTGATTCGGCCATCATCCGAAACGTACGCTTTATTGAAAGCCTCTTTGATTTGTTCGAAAAGTTCTCTATATGTCTTGGCCTCATCGTTTTTACCGAGGACTTCGGCCGCCTTCGAGACTAATCGCGTGCTGTATGCGAAATAAGCAGTGGCGATTACGTCTTTAGGCGTATTAGATGCGATAGAGACCCAGTCACCGTAACCGTAGGCCGGCCGCAGCAGTCCTTTACTGTTCTTTCTCAAATACTCAATCCATTTCTTCATCGACTCGTAATGCTTCTCGATTACACGCTTGTCATTATAGACCTGATAAATTGTCCACGGACAGATAACTCCCGCATCGCCCCATGCAGCCACACCGCTGCCCGTAGCGACCTTATGAGGAGCAACATCAGGAAACGCCCCTTCTTTGGTTTGAGCATCTTCGAGGTCGACCAGCCATTTGGTGAAGAAGGCGGCTACATCCATATTATAGGTAGATGTTCGGACAAAAATTTGAGCGTCACCCGTCCAGCCGAGGCGCTCATCCCGCTGGGGACAATCTGTAGGTATCTCGATAAAATTACCCCGCTGGCTCCAGACTATATTACGAAAGAGCTGACTAACCATCGGATTGGAACACTCAAAATGCCCTGCCGGCGGAGTGTCTGAATGTAATACAATTCCTGTAATCGCATCAGATGAAGGTTTTCCGGGATAGCCGGTAACTTCCACATATCTAAAACCATGAAACGTAAATCGAGGCTCCCAAATCTCCTGTCCTTTGCCCTTGAGGATATAGGTATCGGTGCAGCGCGCCTCACGCAAATTTTCCGTATAAATCGTCCCATCCGGATTGAGCATCTCGGCAAATCGCAGAACAACCTTTGTCCCGGCCTTACCTTTCACTTTCAATCGAACCCAGCCGGCAAAATTCTGCCCCATATCCAAAACATAAACACCTTTTTTAGGCTTGGTAATCTTCTTCGGTTTGATTTCCATAATCTTCTTAACCGTCACACCGGGATAAGACTGAATCATACCCTGCCCCTCATCGGAAATGGCTACTGTGCCCCATCTCGAACTATTAAAACCGTATGCATTCCAGCCGGGCATTTCCTTTCGGGCATCATAAACCTCACCCATTAGAAAATCCGATTCGATAATCGGGCCATACGTGGCTTCCCAGCTTCTGTCGCTAACGACCGTCTGCCTGCCGCCGTCGGCGTATTCGATTTCCAACTGCGTTAGCAATCGCGGTTTATCACCATAGTATTCTCTCTTTCGTCCGAAACCAATATATCCCGCATACCACCCGTCGGCAAGAATCGCACCCATAGCATTACCGCCCATGTCAATCAAGTCGGTAACTTCGTAGGTCTGATAGTAAACGCGTTTGGAATAATCCGTCCAGCCGGGCGTGAAGATGTCACTACCAATCCGTTTTCCATTGATATGAAGCTCATAAAGCCCCAGAGCCGAGACATAAACCACGGCCCGTTTGACAGGCTTGTCCACAAAAAATATCTTACGCATATAAGGCGGCGGAGGTAAAACCAGCTCGTCCTGTGCCGGCCTGCCCCACGGTGGCTTAACATCATAACCTATCCATTTAGCCTGCCAGTCACTCGGTCTGAGAAGACCGACCGTCCACATAGCCGGCTCGCTCCACGCCGAGGCGTTGCCATCCTTGTCCCATACGCGCACTTTCCAGTAACACTGCATACGTGACCGCAGCGGCATGCCTTTATACACTATCTGATTGCTCTGGCCGGATTCAACCTTGCCGCTGTCCCAAAGGTTGCCGTTATCATACATAAGCTTATCTTCAGTATCAGCAACTAAAATTCGGTATGCAGTCTGCATCTGGCCTCTTCGGCCCGACTCAATAATCCAGCTCAAACGCGGCTCAACTATATCGATGCCAAGAGGATTAGCACGGTACTCGCAGCGTAATTCCGTAACCCTCACCCCGCCAATGGCTATATTATCATATCTCAAAGCAATACAACCACTGAAAATCAATATAATTGCTGTTAAAGCAAAAAGACCTGCTCTCAATCGGCTTTTCATTTCTGCACCTCCGTTTATGGTCAAAGTTTTCCATTCGAGCCGCCGTAGATAAAATGCATCCGGCCGACATTAGGAATTATACCAATAGGAAATCGGGCAAAAGGCTTGAATCCGCTGGGCCAATAAACAAACAACGCCTTACCGACCAGATAGTCACGCGGAACGACACCAGCACGGTATGGCTCCACGCCTTTATTTGCAATCCCCTCTCTCACCCACCACCTGCCATCTTCACTATTGGGACTATTGTCACCTAAAACGAAAAACTCATCTTCATTTAAAATAAAAGGCTCTATTACTGCTCGCCCGTCCTTAGGCCCGTTAGGATATTTAAACTCGGTATAATGGATGTCTCTGAAAATTGCAACATGCGATAAAACCAGTTTGCCCGAGCCGAGAATTTCCACTCGCGGTTGAATTTTCTCCTTTATCTCACCAGCGTCATTGGGACCGCGCCCGAGATCATAAATCAAACTTTCATCACCGAATTCAAAAACCAGGCTATGGTCAACATTGGCAAAGGCAACCAGAAAAAATTTGTTTACATCTACAGGTTTTATCGACTTTCGAACCAATTCTATACCTTGTCCGTTATTCTCATTTTTTGAGATGACCATTTCCCCTGTAAAATCGACCCATGCCTTATAGTCAGTTTCATATTTGCTAAGTGATATGCCGATGCCTCCTTCCGGCCTCTGCGAACTACAGTAAAAACGAAGCTTCAGGTCACTGCAATACGGCATATATCTGTATTGGTCAACATTATCATAAGCATAAGTCGCCCTGAAGTTATTGCCAATAGCAGTGTTATATGACATCGTACTGATTTGGCCGGCTTCACTTTCAAGGGTAAATATCGTCGGGCTTTTTTCATTAACTTCCCATTTTGAAATACCCCCTGTACCGAACGGCTGTCTCCATCGATGATGATTATACGTAGGCAGGTAGGAATTAACAGGCTGGTAATCGTTATCATACACCGGCATCCACAACTCATCCTGGACATGGGGTGGCTTCCGGCTGATTTGCCCGTTGATATAAATATCACCGTCAATTATATGCACTTCGTCACCCGGAAGACCGATCAGCCGTTTGATATAATTTATCGCCGGCTCGGTCGGATTTTTAAATACTATAACATCCCATCGCTTAGGTTCGAAGAACTGGTAAATACACTTGAGAACAAGTATCCTGTCCCCGTTTGCTATCGGCATCGTACCGCCCGTCGGCTGGTAATTACCGCAACTCGGACAACGTGTGGAAAACGACCTCAAAGGTCTATGACGGAAACTTGAAGCAGAATTATTAATATGAAAGCCATACTCGTATTTGTATCCGCACTGACGGCATCGCAGCCGAAAATGGTCACCTTTAAGAGTATCGGCCATACTGCCTGTCGGGATACGAAACGCCTCCATCACAAACGCACGGAATACAAAGGCCAATATGAAGGCCGTTATAAGCCACTCAAAAATATTTGCTATTTCAGCGGCTCTGTCTTTCTTTTCCTGAGCCTGTTTGCCGAGACTTTGCTTTTCACTTTTTTCTGAAGACATAGAAATAATTCCTGCTATAGAGTTAAAGTACCATTAGCTGTTGAAAATCTACCGGTATAAAGCCAATAATCAATTATGCTGTCACAAAAGTGTTTGCACTATACTGAATAAGTTTATTATTGACGACCCACTAAACATAGGAACAACAATTATGTCGTCAAATACCAAGCTGGTCAACAAACTATTCTCATCTTGGGTTTCTTATTCATAATCAATCAGCGCAACGAAACACAAGCCTTCTTTCGTAAGTGCGTATCTACAAAAGACTTATACCAGCCAGGTTTCCGGCGTTTGCAGGTGTTTTTCATATCAAACCATTCTTTCTCAATGACAACTTTAAGATAATAAGGAGGTATTTCTTCAATTTCTAAAGCGACATTTTATTTTTTTGAGAATCAAAGGAATTTTCTGTAAAATTTGCTTGCCGTATAGAAGTCTTTATTGTATAGTGAGTTGCAGTACTTCATTGCTTTAACTTCACCGGTTGTTTTTAAAGCTGATAAATAAGACTATTGGTTCGTAGATACCGACAACGCAGCAATGTAACAGTTGCAGCGTTTATAGGGATGTGTGATGAGCTGTTGAATAACTAAAATTAGTGATCTGTTATACAGCAGCTTTTTTTAATAAAAAATATAATTCAGTTTCCTAATTTGCTCTTTCCCACAAGTGAGGTAGCCTATGGCAACAATTACGAAGAAAGAACTTATTGACCGAATTGCGGAACGTACACAGGCAAAAAGAGTTACAGTAAAGTCTATAATACAGACTTTTCTTGACGAGATAACAAGGGAACTGTGTGAGAATAACCGTTTGGAATTCCGAGATTTTGGTGTTTTTGAGACAAGAACACGAGCCGCAAGAGTCGCCCAGAATCCCAAGACCCTGGAGCGTGTTGAGGTCCCTGCAAAGCGAACGGTTAAATTTAAGATGGGTCGGCTAATGAGAGAAAATCTCAGTATTCCCACCGCTATGGAATCCGCCGAGGCCACATAATTTATTGAATCAGAAGCCGCCATCCACAATGACATATGGCCGGCCTGAACTATAAACCGCCAGTCGTATCTGATTGTGGGGCGTGCAAAAAATAGTTTGTTTTGCATGGTAGTTCAAAAGGAGCGTTCTATGTCTAACGGGAAAATCGACGGGACCGTTAAATGGTTTAATCCCAGAAAGGGATATGGATTCATCGCGACGCCGGATGGTCGTGACATCTTCGTTCACTACTCAAGCATCTCAAGTAACGGATACAAAACTCTCGCTGAAGGAGACTCCGTAACTTTTGAGATTGTTGAGGGTGACAAGGGGCTGAGAGCTGAAAACGTAGTACATAAATCGACCTCAGCATCTGAAGTAGATTCTTAAAGCTGTTTTGTTATTTTAGGCCCGAGGGTATTAGAAACAGGTCTTGTTTTTTCATTACCTTATTGCCTGATTTAATTCGAGAAAGCAACAATATCGGCTGGGGATTCTCTCTCACGGCCAAACGTGTGGTTTCAATAGCTAAGTTGTCGAAGTATATAAAACGTAATATGATATCCAGGTTATGAGTGCTGCTGAATATCAATCTGGTCTTGGCTGCAATGTACTTGTACTGAACAAGCATTACATGGCTATTCGTATCATCGGGGCAAAGAGGGCCTTCTCACTGCTATGTCGCGACCTGGCCGAAGTTGTCTCACTTGAGGACAGCGGATATTCCAACTACGACTTCCAGAGCTGGTGCGAGCTGAGCCAGCTCAGACGTGACTTCGAACCGGACGGCCACGACTGGGTATCAACCGTAAATTTCCATATCGCCGTTCCGCGAATAATCCGGCTGCTGTTCTTCGACCGTCTGCCGCGAAACGAAGTCAAGTTCAACCGCCGAAACATCTTCGCACGTGACAAAAACAAATGCCAGTACTGCGGCAAGCGTTTTCCAACCAGCGAATTATCTCTCGACCACGTTATCCCCCGCAGCATGGGCGGCAAAGCAACCTGGGCGAATATTGTATGCGCCTGCCCGGCCTGTAATGTCAAAAAAGGCGGCCGAACCCCGAAGCACGCCAGGATGAAGCTCATCAAAAAGCCAATAAAGCCGAGGCGTAACCCGCTAATCCACGTCCATCTCGGCCACGAACGCTATCGAAGCTGGAAGCAATTCCTCGACCACGCATACTGGTCGGTGGAACTAAAATAGCATATCCCGCATTGTTACTAACACATTTTCTGGACAATCTTTTCAGACAAAACAATCAACCAGACATTTTTCCTAAGATTCCCGAACTCTTCTGTCAACTTTTCGAATCTTTCAATATTCACATCCAAGCTGCCATTCCCTTTTGACCCGCCTCTAACGATTCCAATACACAAATCTGCATCGACCTGAAAAAGCTTTTCAATGCTCTTAAATTTAAGGCGAACTCCGGTATCGAATTCAATAGCAACTTTCCGGCCTTTTTTAATCGCAACTAAATCTAAATTTCCGTTTCTGGAAACCCAATCTCCACTTTTTCTTATCCTCGACCTAAAATTAATTGGGTATTCCAAATGAACTCTGTATCCACCCTTAGCGAACAACACCTTCAAATCATCTAACACATTACGGTGCAGTCCTTCCCTTCCTTCGATATTAGCCTTAAAACACACACGTTTAACTTCATCTAAAACTGTCATAACCACAACACTACAAATTCAGCTTTTATGGGGGGGCCTCCATTTTTCCAATTGCTAAGCACAAAACAATCTCAAGCATATCTAAGCCCCTATGGAGGGGATAAAGGGCCACCCTCCACTTCTCTAATCGCTAAGCACAAAACAACCTAAAGCATACCTAAGCCCTTATGGAGGGGATAAAGGGACGATAAAGGGGCCCCCTCCACTTTTCCAATTGCCATTAATCATCAATTTTATCAATCCACTCCTGCACCTTCTCAACCATATGCGGCATCCCTATTTGTTGATAAAGCTCCAGCGCCTTCTCCCAATACTCCTTTGCCTTCTCAATGTCTCCTCGTTTTTCATAAATCAATCCAATATTAAACGAATGTCTTGCTACTCCTTCCGAGTGACCTATCTTTTCATCAACTTCCAAAGCTTTTAAATACATCTGCTCGGCCTTATCTAAGTCACCCTTGTCCAAACAAACATTCCCTAAATTTCCACATATAGTCGCCACCCCCTCAAGCCGGCCAATTTTTTCATTAATTTCCAAAGCTTTTAGATATATCTGCTCGGCCTTATCTAAGTCACCCTTGCCCCTGTACATAATCCCCAAATTACTATAAGCTATTGCGATGCTATCTGGGCGTCCCAGTTTTTCCTCAATCTCCAGAACTCTATTATACATCTTTTCAGCTTTCTCAAAATCACCACGCACTCGAGAAATATTCCCTAAATTGCCGTAGTCACCTGCCATACCCTTAAGCAGGCCAAGCTTTTCGTGAATTCCCAAAGCTTTCTGATGCATCTCCTCAGCTTTACCTAAATCACCCTTCACAAAATAAACATTCCCTAAATTGCCATAACCATCTGCCATTATCTCTTGTAATCCAAGTTTTTCTGCAATCTCCAATGACTTCTTATATATCTCCTCGGCCTTATCTAACTCACCTCGCGTCTGGTAAATCAATCCTAAGTTACCGTACTTTTCCGCCATTCCTTCTAACCTTCCGAGCTTTTCGTCAATCTTCAAACCATCAAGAAACATCTTCTCGGCCTTATCCAAGTCCCCCCGCTTTAGACAAACCATTCCCAAATTACCGTACTCAATTGTCATGCCTTCCAACCAATCGAGTTTCTTCTCTATTTCTAGTGATTTTAGATGCATTCGCTCGGCTTTATCCAGATCACATCGATCTCGATAAATTATTCCTAAATTGCTATAAGCACTTGCCATATACTTTTGCAACGCAAGTTTTTCTGCAATCTGTAACGACTTCTTAAACATTTCTTCAGCCTTATCTAATTCTCCTCGTGCATAATAAACATTCCCTAAATTGCCGTAATTTGCCGCAATCAATTCCGGACGCTCAAGTTTTTCTGCAATCTCCAGTGACTTTAGGATATTCTGCTCCGATTTATCTATGTCTCCAATTACTTTGTAAATGTACGCAAGCTCATTAAGCCAGAACAATACGTATTGAACAAGTTCCTGCTTTGGGGGCTTACCTGCATCCTCTATACGCTGTTCCAGTTCAGCGATTCTGAAGCGTTTCTGTTTGGCGTCGAGCCTCCCTGCGGAGATAATATTACCAGAATATGTATCCAGTATACTAACTGAAGCAGTTGCCTGCTCGGAAATGAATTCGAACCTATGGCTCAACCACGACCACAGGTCACGTGCATGAATAGATAAAAGAACTGCAACATACTCGGGAACCCAGAAAACAACAGGGCAAGAAAAATGAGACCGCCACAATTCTCTTGTGGCATTAAGAGACTTAATAACTTTGTGTTCTTTACGTTCTGAGGGCAGAAGCTCTTCGATACCTACGACGAAGATGCCAGTGCTGTTAATTTCCGACACATTCCTACTGACTATTTCTAAGACATCTGTCACTTGTTTATCTATCTCGACTATCGCTATGGACTTCAATTCTTCCTTAAGATTTGCTATAAGATAATTACGTAAGGAAGGACTGTTACAAACTGCGATACTCAAAGAGAAAGTGCCCTCTGAAGCGTTAAGCATTCTGCGAAGAGCAGCCAGTTCTGCACTTTGCCAGCTAACTTGCTCTGACACTGGCGGGATATGGTCACGTTCTTTCATTGTTCAGATCGTTTGAAGTCGGAGGCGATGGAAGCAATGGATTTACCCCATACCATTCTCCGCCATTTTCATATTGGAGAATCGCACGGTTGTCCAATAGCTCCATACATAAAACGTCGTTCTCTTCATTGCGACTTAGTGTATGGTCTCTCTTTACCTGTTTAATTATCTCCCAATGTTCCTGCCGAAGCTGCCGAGCATAAGCATGGCGTGCCTTTTTCGCGACTTTCTCGATAGCCGATAAAGTTATGGGCAGTTCCGCCTCGATGATTGAATCTCGTATGAGAGTGATGAGTTCTCGCGGCTGTCCTCCACTGTACTCAATAATTTTGTCACGAGTATTATTATTGTCGAAAACATCATTTTCTTCTGCACCAGCCTTTTTGAGGCGTTTTTGAATTAGGTCCCTGAATTTGTCAAAGCCTGCTTTATTTTTTTGACCTGCGGCATCAAATATCATTGTCATAGGAACTACTGGCGGAGCAGCGCAACCATACAGATTTGCAATGTCGCGTTCTCGGCAAGAATAGGCAAGGGCGATTGGCATCGTATATATCAAATGACAATTAAACGCCATCAATTGAGCATGCCTTTCAGCAAAGAGATACTCCGCTGTTGAACAACCAACTTTATGATGCGGCCTAAGTGTCATTTTGTCCAGGCCATCAACAATTATAGCCAGACCAACGTACTTTTTCTTGGACAAGTCAAGTAATGCCTTACTTATTACGTCATTGGCAGCATCTATCCAGCTATTTGTTCGGGGCTCGAGATTCTTACGGATTTCAAGTCTTGTATTAGGACTACTCTTTATTGCAGCCGAGAACTTTGCAAGCCCCACACCAAGCTCAACCGAAGTGAAATCTACATCACTACCGAGAAGATTCTTGATTTCTTCCCATCTTTGTTCAAAGTAACCTGGTTTCAATTTTATTCCAAGTCTATCTCTAAATTGTTCCGCCATCTGGCGAATAATCGCTATCAGAACGTCAGGAAAATCTACATCGTTCGGCTCGATATCCTCAAGGATTTCACAAAAAACAGTAAAGAATTTCTCTGAACCACCTTCAAGCTCTCCCTGGAGTCGCTGAAGCTCCGTGCTTTTACCGCTTCCTCGATGACCAGCAAGAAGTTGGCACGTCGGCGTACCTGAAAGTCTGATGGTTTGAGCTAATTTTTGTACGAGCCCGGTACTGCCCCGAACTTCATTCAAATCAACATAAAGATCGGTCTCATCTCCCGCCAACGGTGCTGGATCGAAAATTTGATAGATTTTTCTTATGTCATAAGACATTTGTTGTCTCCATTTAACCTACTATTTTACCACATCTTATTATTATTCGGGCAAAATTGCCTGTCAAGGTTCATTTATTACTGCTTTGGGACATAGAAATCCCAAAACCAACAACGACCCCTCAAGTCTACGTTCCGGAGTTTTTATATCGCTGCTCATGTGCGCTTTTTCTCCCGACAAATATCTTCTCAGCATCCACATCTCAATTCTAAATGCTTAATCTCCCCCCAAAACAACCGTAAAATCCGCCAGAACTCGTATTATATCCGATATAATTCGATTTGCCAATATTTACCAAATCTCCCCTCCGGCTAACTAAAATCAAATATCGCAGATCCGGCTTTCCTTAGACGGAATCAATTACCAATTGAAAAGCTGGCCAGCACAATCTGTGCAGCCATTGTCAAATGGCCCGGCGGGTCTAGGCTGTAGCTTTCGCAGATGTTCACATCGAGAAAAGCTAAGACGGTCCCGCAAGGCCGGCAAAAAAAACTCCGCGTACTCCGTGCTCTCTGTGGCTATAAAACGTTTTGAATTTCAAATCTCGGGAATTCTTGCTTGTTTAGAATTTAGGGACCTGTCCTGAGCAAGGTCGAAGGATTAGAATTCAGGATTTATGAAAAAGATGCAGTGTGAAATGCCAATATTTACCAGTCTCGGCCCCAGCCGGTACATAACAGACACGCGAATCCCTTCATATCTATAGGCGTCACTACCTCCCTTATTATTGACACAAATACTAAATTTTCACCCTCTCGGATAAACTATTTTTTATCCAACTTAACACTCAACACTAAAAACTTACAACTAACCTTCGCAACCGTCACGTCCCATAATATTAATACAAAGAGAACAACTTCCCTATATTCTCCATACTGACAAAATGTTAATTTTGAAAAAGCGATGATTTCGAGTCAATTTATGTTAAAAACGTGTGCATTTTTGTGAATTTATGTTCATTTCGGTGCCATTTTTGCTCATTTTTTGACGTTTTTATTTTCGCCATATCGCCTGCATTACCCATATCAACACAGCAACCCCCAATATCAGCCTAATAAAAGGCATTTCTCTAAAAATGAACCTAAAAAACCGGCAAAATCCCAATTTCCCCCGATTTTTTAAACAACGCAGTTTTATACTATGTTAATTTACGTAAGAACCAGCGAATCAAGAATCTTCCGGTTGCCATGAAGGTGCAAATAAAGATTTGATATAACATTTTATCCACGTCCAGTGCAAAACGATATGCACCAAAACCAGCACAATAAAAATAACAGACAAAATGAAATGCACATCACCCCAATCATGCCGCCCCATCGACCACAGCTCTTTTATGCGTTCACCGGCACCCAGCCCCCGGCCGCCAGTGATTGCTTGGCCGCGTCCACCGGTGCCCGGCGGCAGAACAAACTTGATAATAAAGCCAGTAACAGCCAGACCCAGAAAATCCAAAAAGGCCAAAAAATCAACGATAAAGTTCAGCGTCACGCGTTTCATAATATACACCCCAAAAAAATCACTTGAAACAATGCCACCATTACAAATACTGACGCTTCAAATTAAAGGATTATTTCAACAATAGCTAATTTCCTTACAAATCATAACTACACAAAGACAAATTTCGCCCAGAACAGCACAACCGCTTTTGAGCTTGATATTTAACGGTTTTTCTGCTCTATTATCAACCTATGAAAAGCGAACTTTTCAGCTTATCGGGTAAAAACGCACTAATCACCGGCGGCGGCAGAGGTATCGGCCTTGCAG
>JASFVS010000255.1:0-4645 GCA_050049715.1 Phycisphaerales bacterium | reverse complement strand
TATGCCGCTCGTACCCGCTTTATCCGCATTAGTCGAACAGCTACAGCAGGTTTCCGAGAAAAAAGCCTCGCGCCTGTTTAACCGAGAAAATCCCCTCACAGAAATTATGAAAGAAGTGCGGGATAATGTAAGTGCGGGAAGTTCACTCTCGGCCGCGCTGGCTAAACATCCGGATGTCTTTTCAAACGTGTTTGTGAATATGGTGGCTGCGGGAGAAACAAGTGGGACACTGGAAGAAGTTTTCCTCAGACTGGCGCAAATGCTCGAAAAACGCGTGCATCTTACCGGCAAGGTCAAATCCGTTCTTGCATATCCACTAATGATGGCCGTAGTTGCAACAGCGGTGGTGATATTTCTTTTATCGTTCGTAGTGCCGAGTATAACACAGATCTTTTTGGAGATGAATCGCCAACTCCCCCTTACGACGAGAATGCTTATATCAACAAGCGCCTTTATGAAGACATATTTCGTTGGTATCGTCATTATGATTTGCGCAGCTCTCTTCGGCTTCGGCGCCTGGGTGAGAACTGAAAACGGCAAAATGGCCTGGGACCGCTCGAAACTTAAACTACCTATCTTCGGAACGCTTGTCCTTAAACTGGAAACAGCACGATTAACCCGGACATTAGGCATACTTCTTTCAAGCGGTGTCCCGATACTTCACGCTCTGGAAACTGTAAAAGGGCTGGTCCAGAATCGTTTTATCGCAGACGCCCTTGATGTAGTGAAAAATAAGGTCGGCAGAGGTGATGATATTGCAGATGCAATAAGAAAAAGCGAACTGTTTCCGCCTATCGTGACACATATAATCGCAACGGGACAAATGAGCGGAAACATAGAAGAAGGTCTTATAGACATCGCCGATATGTACGACAATGAAGTCGAAATGACCACCAAAACGCTGACCTCGTTGCTCGAACCCGCCATACTTCTTATTATGGGTGCCATCGTTGGTTTTATAGTCTTAGCTATTTTATTACCAATATTTGAAATAAATCAGGCCTTTTAGAGGAATATTGATATGTTACCAAAGACAAAAAAACAACAACTACATCATACAGGTTTCACCCTGATTGAGCTTATGATTGTAATTGTGATATTAGGTCTTCTGGCCGGCATAATTATGCCAAAGATACTGGACAGACCCGAACAAGCTCGCAGAATGAAAGCCAGAGTCGATATACGCAATATCGAATCGGCACTGGCCTTGTTCAAGACCGACACCGGCCGCTTTCCGACCACTTCTGAAGGTCTCGAAGTGCTCGTCTCGAACCCGGGTATAAAAGGATATAACGCTAATGGCTACCTTGATAAGACACCTTTGGACCCATGGGGTAACAAATATGTTTATCTCTCACCGGGATTGCACAAAAAAGACTACGATCTGGAATCGTATGGCAAGGACTGCGAGGACGGCGGTACGGAAGAAAATGCTGATATTGAAAGCTGGAACCTCGATGGCTAACAACAATAAATTAAAAAACAAACACATAAGAATCGTGGGATTCACCTTTATGGAGGTAATTGTGGCCCTCACTATCGTCTCAATTGCACTGGTCGGGTTAATTAGGCTCCATCTAATCAGCATCCGAATGGTTGAGGCGGCTGAGCTGACGTCACAGGCCGTCCTTTTGGCGGAAGAGAAAATCGCAGAGACCCTGTCTCTCGGCTATCCCCAAAAAGGCACCGAGTCCGGCACTGTCGAAAGGAACGCCATGAGCATGAATTGGCGAACCGAAGTTACAGACTTGCAATCGAATCGTTTGGCAGAAACAGGAATTAAAGGATTACGAAAAATATCCGTCGACATCGGCTGGGAACAGGGAACAGCATATAAAAACCTGCAAATGTCAACTTATGTTGCCGACAGGAGATTACCGTGAATAGTAAAACCGGCAAACATAACTTAACTGAATTAAAAGTAATACGGCCGGACCGGTCTGCAGCGGGATTCACGCTGGTCGAAATTCTGGTGGCCGTGGCGATAATTGCAACGATTGTTTCGATGGTGTATGGAAGCTATTTTGCAACAGCAAAATCGACCGAGGCATACAAAGCCAAAATGACCGTATCCTCCCAGACACGGAAGGTGCTAACGCAGATGGCCAGGCAAATACGATGTTCATATATCAGCAAAGAAAAAAAACTCTCCAGTTCAGATAAAACAGATACGCAGAGCAAAATAAAACTTAACGACAAAACAATCAAATATTTCCATTGCGAACCGGATATCCACGGTAACAAAACGTTGCACTTAGTGACAACCAACAGACTTTATTGTCAGGAAACACAAAAAGAAGGTCTGTTCGATATTATTTATAAATTTGATAAATATAACGGCATACTCTACCTGAGCCAGAAAAGACTCGCCGGTTCATCCGAAGAACTTAAAGATGAAAGAAACTACCGGCCAATTCTGGAGAGTATCGAACGTCTGGAATTAGAGTTTTTCGATGGAAATCAATGGCTGTCAGAGTGGCGCTTCGAGCAAAAAAAAGAGCTGCCTTCCGCCGTGAAAATCAGCATTATCTGTAAGGACGAAAATAACCGGCAGTGCCACTACAGTATTGTCAGTTATATAGGCTGCTCCGGTAATCAAAAACGAAACATCTCATTCGAAAGATTGATGGCGATTAACAAATAATGAAACCTAAAACTAAACAAAATGGATTTGTGCTTATTGTGGTCCTGTGCATGGTCATTCTGTTAGGAGTCCTTTTGTTCGGATTCAACCACAAAAGCCGGGCCGGGCTGCTTGTCGTAGATGACCTGAAAAATTCCGAGCAGGCACTCAACTGTGCAAGAGGGGGATTCAATATTGCAATCGCGGCTATCAGGGAAACAGAAGATTTCTATAAAAACAGAAAACTATGGAGCCTTATTTCAGGCAAAGATACTTTTCCAGTCGGCAACGGGAACTGCTCCATAATGGTTGCCGATGAAAACGGCAAGCTGAATGTCAACCTGCTGAAAGGCGAAAAAGGAAAACTCGATAAAACAAAAATAGACCAACTGCTCAGGCTCATCGACGTACTAAATCAAGAGCAACATGATGAACCTGTTATAAGTTATAGTCTGGTCCCTTCGATAATTGACTGGATTGACGATGACAGTGAGGTCACGCATCTGCCATTTATAAAACACGAAAATACCGGAGCCGAATCGGGTTACTACAACAAACTGACAGCCCCCTACCGATGTAAAAACAGCCCGCTTGAGATGACCGAAGAGCTTTTACTGGTCAAGGGAATAACACCGGAAGTTTTCAGCAGACTACGGGATTATATCACGGTCAGGGGCGACGGAAAAATCAATATCAATTTTGCATCAAAATATATAATCCAGAGTTTATCGAAGAATATAGACCCTGCTTTGGCTCAGATGATTATTAACCGCCGCCGAATTAATCCTTTTGGCAGCGTTGCCGAATTACATGATGTCCCCGGGATGACGGACAGCATATACCAGAAAATTGCAAACAATATCACCGTCAGTCCCAAAAAACAATACTACCTGGTGACATCACAGGGGAATTTCAATGATCGTAGCTGCACGATAGTTGCGACTCTCAATAGAAATAAAACGACCAAAAACGTTGATTTAATTGCGTATAAAGAGTTGTAAAAATGCAGATTGACTTTGCTTAAAGAAAGGCCGGAGATAAAATAATGATTAAACGGTGCATCGGCATAGATATCGGTTCCTCCTATTTATGTGCAGTACAAATTGCACATACAGAAGGAGAATTCTGCATTGAAAAAGTCCTCTGCAGGCAAATACGTCGAAGCACAGACTCACCTGTAGATTTATTGAAATTGTTATGCAGCAAAAACGGTTTCGACAAACATGCGGAAATTGCAGTTTCGATGCCGCACGATGCTGTATTCTTCCGGAATCTGGAAACCGATCCCGCTGGCCTGGAACAAATCCATGAACATAATTGGTCCGGATTAGAACACAATTTCCCGGTAGAGCCGGATAGTATCGCCGCTCAGGCATATTCGTGCAATCCATTACCGGATGGGAAATATTCCGTCCTTACAGCAGCGGCTGCAAATACCTCGCTTTACGAAAGAATAAACATTTTTAAGGAGGTTAAATTGCATCCGGCACTTTTAGAGGCTCCGATTTTCGCGGTCCATTCGACAGTTGCGGTCAATCACCCCGAAATTATGACCGGTCAGGCCGTCATAGCATATATAGACGAGCGTTATCTTACTTTAGCAGTCACACGTAATGACAATGTTTTAGTAGTAAGAAGCATTCCCATAATTGCCGGGACTGATAGTGACACCGATTCGACTAAAGCACAAATTGCCGAAATATTATCACGCGAAATTAAAATTACCTGGCGCAAATTATTTGCATCAGATTTTGAACAGGATACCAGGATTTACCTCGTAACAACCGACAGCTCATCTGAACATCTTACGGCCCTTATTGAAGAAAATATGCATTGCCAAACTAAAATCGTCGACTGTTATTCCAGGATAAAAAGTCTGCCGGAGCACCGGAACGACTTGTCGATATGTGTCGCCGAAGGTTTGGCCTTGAGAGTATTGGCACCCGAACAAACAAAAGGTATCAATTTACTCGAATCAGTCAATTTCGATGCGGAACCGGAACTGAACCTGAAAAAAGAGCT
>JASFVS010000254.1:0-4659 GCA_050049715.1 Phycisphaerales bacterium | reverse complement strand
TAAAGAAGATTGAACGGGAAAATGAAAAAGCTTATGTCGGTATCGGCAGGGATTATGTACTGCTTGACCCGGAGGCAAGCTCGAACTCGGGGGTGATGTTCTCGCAGGTCAGGGGTTTAAATTACATCCCTCAGCTATTTTTAGAGCATAAGTTCCTGGGCATCAATCTTGATGGTATAGTGGAAAACGAATTTTGGGTGCAGAGCGTCAAGATATTAAAGGCCAATGTATATGTGGCCAATCATCCGAATTTGTTTGCGATAAGGATGATGAACTTTGCCTGTGGCCCGGACAGCTTGAAGATTTATCAGGAAGAAAAGATTCAGCAGTCGGCGGGTAAGCCGGTGCTTGTCCTGCTGACGGACGCCCAGACAAACAATGCTCCGTTCGTAACGAGGACGGAAGCCCATGAGAGGGTCGTAAATCAGAGCCGGCCGACGAAGCTGGATATGGAACGGTTGAAATTGTGCAAAAGTGAAGATGCAGGGGAAAGGACTTGGCTTATTCCTTATATGGGCGATGCCAGTTACATCGGAGCTGCGGGTCTGAGACATTTCGGTGTGGACAGCAGAGTATTGCCGACGGACACGCCGCGAGGATACCAGATAGCCAGAAAGCACATTTATACGGAAGTCTGTCACCCGCTTAAAGGCGTTGTGGGCGATGCGATTGGTTTTCTGCATGAGGAGATTGAAAGAAAGAGCAAAGAATTTGTCGAAAGCAAGTATCTTGTAATGCTACCGACAACGAGCGGCCCGTGCAGGTTCGGGAAATATACGGAGCTGCTTAGAGAATTCCTGGACAGGGAAGGACTGGAGAAGGTTCCTGTGGCGGGACCCTCCTCGGAAACAGATTACATGGACATACCTTTTCCGAAAAAGCTTGGCGCATCGCAAAAAACCAAGATGCAGCAGATATTATTTAAGGGCATTAAAGCATCAGATTTACTTGAAGATATATTCTTAAGATTTAATCCGTACGCGGAGGATAAAGAGCAGATAAAGGAATTGAAGAATGAAAGGCTGAGCGCGCTGGAGCGAATAGTTGAAAACGGCGCCGAGATGTCGTCTCTACAGGCCTGGGGCGAAGAGACAGTTTCTGCTTTCGAAGTGATTCCCCTTCGTGACGTCCGGAGATTTCCTCTTGTTCTGTATATAGGGGAAATTTATATGAGACAGCACGACCCATATACGGATTTTGTGGTTCGACAACTCGAAGAGAAGGGTCTGGAGATAGTCAGAGACCCGGTGACAGAATGGCTGGACTATGTGAATAAAATGAATATCAGAAATGCGAAAAGAGATTTGGTACTGGGGCTTAAGAGTTTTAATCCGGCCAGGGCCTTAAAGGTGACGGGCAAATATGCCAAGTCCGTCATTAAGGGTGGTTACATGTCTTCGGTAGAAGATAAAATCGCCGAGCCGTTCCATGAGGTCCTTCGCGGCAGGCATGTTCTTCCGAAGCCGATTGAGATGATAGAAACGCTTGAGAGAAATCACGAATGTCATGGTAATATCGAAGGCGAGTCACCTTTGAGCACGGGCATTGCCTATCACTTTATGAACGACTTAATCAGACCTGTCGGCGATGCTTATATCTCCGGCATATTCCACGTAGGGCCGTTCACCTGTATGCAGGAGAGTGTGGCGACGGCCAAAATCGAAGCCATGGCAAAAGAGCTTAGAAAGAGAAAGCCTGACCTAGTCTTCCCGATTATACATGCCTTTTTCGGTGATTCAGCCAGCGCCAATCTCGAATCTGAAATTGCCGTCTTTACGGAGCAGTGTTATCAGAAAAGAGAGATGCTAAAGGAAAAATACGGCCATGGAATTCCGGCTGTTAAGACTCCGAAGAAAATAGACATAAAACCCGTTTCGCGCCCCAGACACCGTACCGAATCTTTGACTCGGACAAAAGGCTCGTGATGAACAGGTGCGTTTACGAATAGCAGATGCGGTTCGTGGAGTCTATAGTTCATAGATTATCTTTTTGACCCATTCGTTTTTGAGCAGCTCTTCTTTATCGATGGATTTGGGTAAATCAGCCGGCTCAAGCTCTATATCGGGAGGCGTTCCGAACAGTTCATTGTAGCTTCCATCCGGATTAATGACCAGTTCGGTTTCCGCCCTGAATACCATTCCGCTGGCGGGAAGCATTATGTAGGGCGAGCCGAGATAGCTGGCTGCGCCGCCTGCGGTATTGCAGCCGACGAGTGTGGCGAAACCGATTTGTTTGACTGCGTTGGGATAGTCATCCGCCGCCGAGAAACAGCCTCCGTTGATAAGGACGTATATATGGCCGTCGAAGTTATAGCGGTCGTGCGGCTCTATCCTGCGGGTGACTTTATAAAAGGTCCATTCGTTAGAGGAAAATCCCTCAGGCGGCTGAATTTTTGTCAGGTTTGTTACGTGGGCTTCTTTGTCGGAGACGTCTTTTCGAAGGAATTGTAGAATCGGCTCGTCGGTATCGGTGAGGTATTTTGTTTTTAGTCCCACGGCCTGACTATATACTGCCGGCTCATCCAGGAACGGACTGATGAGAACGTCGTAGCCGTACAGCGGCAGGCCGCCGTTAGTGTTTCTGAAGTCGATGATTAGTTTGCTGTATTTACCTTCGGAGCGGTCGAGAAAGGCTTTGATTTTGTTTCGGTCTTTTTTGATGAATCCTCTGAAGATATAGCTTAGCTGTCCGGACATGCAGCCTTTGATTCGGATGTAGCCGACGTTCTCTGTCAGTTCCAGGCAGGTGCAGTTGGCCTGCCGCTCGATGGTTTGAACCGGCTCTTGTCTCGGTGCGGGCGGACCCTTAATCTTTGGGACAAAGGTGCGGCATGTCGAATTGTCGGGCAGGAGGAAATCAACGTGCCAGCCCATGAAGTCGTCGCCTTCGTCGATGACGAGCAGATACTGATTTATCCAGCCCTTGGGATATGCATCGTAGCGCAGAAATGTACTTTCTTTTATGAATTTGAGAAAGGATGGGCAGGTCATTCCATCAACTTTGATTATCTCGGAGCCTCGGGGTATAGTAGTTCTGTTGCTTCGCCAGTCGTCGTCTGTGTAATATCTGCCTTGTCTGTGCACAATGCGGAAAGGGGGATGAGCACGGGTGGAAATCTTTTGGTAAAGCCCGGCCCAGTACACAGCACGGTCGAGTTTATCAGGAGTAACTCCCAGGTCTATTACTCCGAGTCGCATGCCGACTTTGGCCAACTTTAATGTACTTTTTGGAATCGGGTAGTAGTGGCCGGAAGCTCCAATCACCTTAAAGTAGCCGTCCAATACAAGGAGAAATTCCCGGTTGTTTTGTGCCTGCTCTGCATATTCCAGATATTTTGGGAGCAGGGCCTCGTAGCTCGGGGTGTTCTTGTACTTTTCGTTCAGCTCAACGAAGGGGCAATAGTCTCTTGCCCAGTCGGCCAGATACTGGATATCTTTTTTTCTTTCCTCGGCTGTTAATTTCGGAGTCATTGAGCAGCCGCTTATCAAAGGTGCCAGCATAAAGACTCCGGAAAGGCCAACCATAACTGATATGGTGGTCTTTGAAGAATTTCGAGACAGACTCTTTGGCGTACAGCCTTTTGTACTGTTTTGAGTAGAACTTATTTTGCACTCTCCTTTTATTTTTGACCCTCTTCCCCGCTAAGATGGGATTGGTTCTCCTCCCAGGATAAATAAAGCTATTCCCGCATCAAATATATCGACTATTTTTGAGAAGAATTTAACGTGGGCGGTTGGTGTTTACGATAAGCGGGGATGATACATTTCAGTTTCCGATAATGTGGAAGGATTGATGTGCATTGTTAGAGTGCAATTAGGTTTTACATCGGCAGGTCGCGGCGCGACCAGATGATTCCGCCGAATAATGTGGTGACGACAAGGATTGATATTAATACGCACAGGCCGCTTACGGGCCAGGCAGATTTTGTAAATATCAGCGTCTCGTCAACGCAATCGAAAATTGTCACGTGCTTTAGCCATTTCATTCGGGTCCACCACTCGCCTACGATTTCCGCGAAGTAATTCGCAACTAAATAAACGGTCGTCAACCATATAGCGGTATTGCGTCGGAAGCAACCCGCCGCCATCAGTGCAATGCCTCCGACTGCGCTTGCGAGAGTTCCCCCAGCTATTGCGGCTATTAAAAAGGGATACAGTTGTATTTTTTGCTCGAATGGATAAATCTTGGTGGAGACAAACGTTCCGGAGAACATCACAAGGACCAGCGCGAACATGCCCGTAATCGTTATGAGGCCGGCACATATATAGACCTGAGTTTTTGTAGCGCGACGGCTCAATATCAATTCCATTGTGCCTTTTTGGACTCCGCCGCCGAGCAGGCCGGTCGGGACGCCGACGGCAAAGAGCATATACAGCAGCAGAACGAGTGGGTCATTATAGCCCATAGCGATGAGCCCGGTGATATTGCCAAGCTGTAGCATATCGCCGCCAAAGGCGGTTTTCATAAACGATGGAAGCATGTCTATATATTGAAGGAACGCCTTTACGCGTTCGTTGTTATGCACGATGCCGCAATAGAATAACTGAACAATAAATATCATCGCCGCGATTAAGCACCACATCAGCAGAGTTCGTCGTGTCCAGAAACGCAGCAGTGGCCATGGAAATGGAGTCCGTGCCTTACTGCTCATGGGTAACC
>JASFVS010000033.1:0-14851 GCA_050049715.1 Phycisphaerales bacterium | reverse complement strand
CCTTCGGTTATTATTGCGTCGAAATTGCCTATCGATTCGATAAGAGTGGCTAAATCATTGTTATATATCAACTCGGTATTTCTAAATATCCGGGGTTTCTGGCCGAAATAATTGTTAATATTTTCGGTATGCTTGTTTATCTGCTCCACGAATTCATCAGGCGAGTACAAAAAGCTCAAACTATGATAATACGTCTCGGCCAGAAATTCTACACAGCCTGTTTGGGCAAGCGCATCGAACGTACTCATCACTTCAGGCGAAAATGACTGGAATTGCTCAAGTAATACACCGGTTATACTGTATGAGACTTTGAAACGCCCCTCAAATCTGCGTATCAAATCCAGAATTAACCTGTTCGCAGGAAGATAGCATTTATTCGCAACCTTCCGACATATAGAGGCATTCTTATAATCGTCAAAATAACGGTCGTTTTTATCAAACACCGTATAGTGTCTTAACCGCATTGGTTGATGAACTTGAAAGTAGAAACATACCGAAGGCATAATCTCATTTCCTATATTGCATTTACTCTTTGTGTGATGCCGCTAAACAGCAACCATTGTATCTTCATAAATTTTGACGCATTGGGATGCTGAGTCTTTCCATCTCAGTCTTCTGGCTTCAAAATTGCCATGGTTCGCCAGTGTTTCCTGCAACGGCGGATACTTCAGTACCGCCACAACCTTGTTGGCAATTTCATGGATGTCCCAGAAATCAACTTTCAATGCATGCGTTAAGACCTCTGAAACACCGCTTTGTTTACTTATTATTACAGGCACATCGTGATTCAAAGCTTCCAGCGGCGCGATGCCAAACGGTTCCGATACAGAAGGCATCACATACAAATCGGCCATTTGATATATTCTTTGAACATCTTCACCACGCAAAAAACCGGTGAACAGCACTTTATGTCCGATACCGAGTTCCGCAGCCATTTCAATTGAACGATGCATCAAGTCGCCGGAGCCAACCATAACAAATTTAACGTTATCCATAACTTCGAGAACCTTCTTCGCGGCCTGAAGAAAATACTCCGGACCTTTTTGCATCGTTATTCGACCCAAAAACAGAACGATCTTCTCATCATTTTCAATACCAGTTTCGGATAAAACCCAGCCTCCATTGCGTTCGACGCCGTTGTAAACAACTTCCACCTTTTCGTTGTCAACGCCATAACGGTTGATTATGATATTGCGTGTATAATGGCTGACGGCAATTATTTTGTGTGCCCGATGCATCCCTTCTCGCTCGATGTCGTAAATCATCTGATTTACATTCTCGCCGCTGCGGTCGAATTCCGTCGAGTGGACGTGCACAACCAGCGGTTTTTCGCTAACAGCCGCAACGGTAATTCCCGCCGGATATGTCATCCAGTCATGTGCATGGATGATGTCAAACTCTTCACATTTAGCCAATTCAGAAGCAACCGCCGCATAACGATGGACTTCAGTATACATGTCTCTGCTGTAATCATCACTTCCACCCGGCCAGCCGGCCGTAATCATGTTTCCACCATGTATTTTTTGTTTTTGCCTTAAAGCCTCTTCGATTTGCTGACGGTATAAATCGGGGGTTGAATAAGGTTGGAGCGGCGAACTAATCGCATGAAACCTCACATTTCTCATTTCATCGAACATAAAGGAGGTAGTGGAGGCAAAGGAACTCGGAGTTACCAACTTAACATGAGTAGTAAAACTGCCCTCTATCATTCTTGGCAGAACAAAAGTAACTTCCACTCCAAGCTGGTCCATCGCTTTGGTAAGCCCGTAGCAGGCGGTACCCAAACCACCGCTGATAAACGGTGGAAATTCCCAACCTAACATGAAAATTTTCATCTAACGGGCTCCTGGTGATTTATCTTTATAATCATTTACTCAGCAAGAAGTTATAAAAGACTTCTTTTTTCTCCTCATTAAGCAAGTAATACTGACGTCTTCCTGCCATTTAGCAGAACCGCCCACGATACGACACAGTAAATTCGTTATCGGCTTGAAGCCAAACTACACTTAATCCCCAGCCGATAAAAAAATACGGCATTTACCCTAAAATTACCTATTTCCTAATATATAAATCGGTGTTTTAAGTGTTTTAAGTTCACAAAAACTTCTGCAAAATCGCGAATTTTGATGTTGATATGATACATTTTATTGGCCGAAAGCCTTTAAAATATAAATTTTTCCCGGTATAAACCGAAATAGACGTGTGGGCCGGAGTTGGGGAGATTATAGGAACCAATCAAACTTGGCGCTATTCAAACTCTATCTCGCAATCTTCTTCTATTAAGTAGCAACCGCAAATTGAAGCTCGATTGCTATGTTTCTTTTTAGACCGATAAAATGAGCCGCTCCGCATTTCTAAAAAGCTAAGCGGCTCATCTTAAAAAATCTATGTAAACATAAACTGTTTAACCAAAAGATGTTAGTACACTACTTTGTCGTTAGAAATCAGTATGCCAAATAACTTCTAACGAGACCTACAGATCCTGCGCCTTCACAGTGCTGCGGCGATTGGCCTTGGTCCGTGCTATGGCATCATCAATCATACCATAGACCTTATTACTTATTGCCTCAAGGGCATCGGATGAGGTCATCATCTTTTTGCTTTTGATGTAAGCCTTAACTTTGCTAGCCACAATCAAAGATTCTTTTTTTGCCATTCTAAAATCCTCCCTGTTAAAAGGTTAAACTGTAATTACTCCGGTACCAAATCCTTATGTCCGGAACATGATTGATACGCTGTTATTACAGGTAAACAATAGAATTTGCAACAAAAAAACGCTCAAAACACTAAATTTTTAAATATAAAGGCTGATAGCTGAAAATCCGTCACTGAACCCGGTAATTTTTCCTAACAGTTTTTTTCTCTTAAAGTCAGCATTTTTTATAATTTATATAGTCTAATTTGACGAAAATATTCAAATAAGGAAGCCTAGAAACTTACGCAGGGATGCCGAGATAGAACAAAAAAGGGGATATTAAACGCCAACAGGGATGTTTTACAACAAGAGATATTGTGGAGGAATAAAATGGCAAAACGTAAAAAAGGCCAAAATTCTCCGGCCAACTTACAAGGGTATGTGGTTGTTACCTTTGCCGAAGATATGGACCAGGCCCGAGAGTACAAAACTCTGCTGGAAGTTAATGATGTCTCCGCCATAATAAGTGAGCAGCAGGAACAATCATTAGGTTCCAATGAAATCGCCGTAATGGTTCCCGAAGATTTTCTCGATGAGGCACATGTAATAATCGAATCGCAGCACGCCTATGATGATTTCTATGACTATGCACTGGAGGAAGAGGATGGCGATTTCGATGATGAGTTTTTCGAAGACGACTTTTAGTCCGTCAAGCTTCCGTGGATTCGCAGGGACGATGACGATTTAGCATTTCGCACTCGCATCGGAACTATTACTAACCGTTTCCATATCCGGAAACCAATAAAGAAACGCAGGCCTTAAAAATGGATAAAGAAAATACTCAGGAAAATTATCAAGGCGAGGAACGCAGACAAAGCGTCGTCGACAGACGCTTAGGTCTGGACCGCAGACGGGGACCCGGCAGACGACTAACCGATGAGCGGAAAGCCGCCGAACAAGGACAAATGTCTGATGAGCAGCTCGAGTTCCTTATGGCCATTGATGAATATAAAAGGCAAAACACAAGACCCTTCCCCACCTGGACTGAGGTTCTTGAGGTCATAAAGGCGTTGGGCTATCGTAAAGTAGCTGAACCGGAATCGCTCAAACCTTTCATTAAAGAATCCGAGCCTGATCAAGCACCGACCGAAGCATAACACAAAATAAGCTCGACTAAAAAAGAAACCTTCATCATCTGATGTGAAAATCGTTGCAATTACTCGTCATTCTCAGCGGAGAATTCCTTCATCAGTTCAGCATTGTCCACCCACATAACAAAAAATGGATTAGCTCCCTCCTGCCGCTTCTTTACATACACCAGGAAGGGTTTGTCGAAGTGAAAGTTCCGAGGCAGTATCGGACGTACGACACCCGAAGCGGCTTGCGATGTCGGGACCACACCAGTCCGGCCCGTTGCGAAGTTCACCACCTGCCTTGCCTCAATGATGCTATAATCCTGCCATTGTGGATTTGCGAGGAGTTTATCCTCCAATTCCGCAAAGTTATGAGTTAATTTATAGAGAATGTCAGGTACCCGCAAACTGTCACCAAGAATTAAGTCTGGAGGTCGAAGCACACGCAATTCCTCATATTCTTGGTAATTTCTAAATGCAGCCATTTTCTCCTCAACGAAAACCACTGTCTCGCCAAGTGTGCCGCATTGAGGTATCCGGGCAAGAATAACTTGATACGGGCTCGAATTTTTACATAAATCTATCGCAAATTCCGCTTCACCCAACGACAATCCACCGCGTTTATAGTAGAGGACATCAACCTGTTGGTGAACCAGTTCCGCATCTGAGTTCCATTCATCCAGATAAGTACAAAATGACGTGACCTCTGTATATATACCACTTGAATCTTCGAAGGCAAACGCATCATTATTGACATAGAACGGATAATTGAATTCGATATCTACATCCAGGTAGGAATAAAGTACCGCCGCATTAGACATCGTACTATACGACTCATCAAAGACAGGCGATGTCTCGGAAGAAAAACGATTTGCCATTTCTTCCTGAATTTTTCCGAGGATTCCATCACCTACGAAGCCGGCCGCCGCATAGAACGATTCCTCCTCGATATCTGTCTCAGAAACTTCAACATCGTTTAAACGAGCCGCCAGCTCTTCGGCGCCGAGGACCTGAACAGGCTCACCGATAATGTTTTCCTTAAGTCCATCCCAGGCTATCTGGAAGACCGAACACCATATTACATTCCGATGCTCCGGCATAGGACTATCGAGAGTCGCGACGACCGAAGTTCGTTCTAAATCTACTGAATTTACTTCTTCAGGTTGTTTGGTTACTATTGTCTGCCTTGGTGGCGGAGGGTCATGTACAAGTAATGAATCCAGCGCATCTTGTGATTCGCTGATTCCAACTGTAGGCGTGCCGCCTACTCTAATATCTCCCCCGTCCCAGAATGTATAAATATTGTCGTCGTTTATGCCACAGAACGAGCTTGTTTCAAAGCTTACGTGGCTATCCATAAAAAGAACATTCTGTCCTTTTTCATCATGTGCGATAGCATTACAGGCTTCTACATTTTCTCTGTCGCCCTCAGGATTGATCAGTCTAAAAAAATCTTTAGCCGCTCCGGCAGGAGAATCCATCCACGGATTGCGGTCGGCCAATACCGCCAGGCCGGGCTCTCTTGACGTAGTCAGAGCATAAACGCCATAAGGCATATGGTAAGCGTAGCTGCAATGGTTGTAAGGTTCAGGCCCGAAGTCCCAGAGTTCATTAAGGTCTTTGCCTACCACTTCATAATCAGCGAGATTAAATTCAGTTGTCCCCTCATCGCCTGGACAGATAAAAGACCTGGGTGTCACTTCGGCGTATTTCACTAACAGATACAAACTCGAACTGATGGTCGCTTCACCACCCCCACCGTTACGGTCTATGCCATAAGCTTCATATCTATTTTCGGCCATCCAATTCGGTATTTGGGAAGACCATACACTGCTTCTGCCGCCGGCACGAGGAAACTCATCATCGTAGTCATTGGAATAAATCAGCATTGCCTTGCCTAAGCCGGAAAGATTAGTACCACATACGATGCGAAAAGCAATAGAATCTGATTTATTGCCGGCAGGTATAACCACGGCAGTAACAAACAGGCATAAAAACACTACTACAATCACCTCTATCCGCGTCATATGTCTGCGTTTACATCGTCCGGCCATTTTCATTTTCCTCCAATTGATTTAGAACGCGCGCTTCTAAAATTCCCAAAGATACAGAAATCCCACTCCACCAAAATCACGTTCTGCTGTCATTAGAACATATTCCTCAAAAAATCAACTCGCGGACTTTATTATAATACAGAACACGCCTAAAATGCAAAGATTTTCTTTAGGAAATTTTTCGGCGTAATAGTAGAAGCAGAGGCAAGCTTTCTTGAAATTACCATCCACCGGGCTGAAGTAAATCGCTTACCGGCTCGTTCCACCAGTTCGGGTCCCTGAAATACTGCTTGAGCATCATCGCAGCAACAACGCCGTCGCCGACGGCCGTGGCCAACTGCATGGCCGCTCCGATTCTGCAATCACCGGCCACAAAGACACCCGGCACGGTTGTTCGAAGATATGCGCAATCGCATTTAATGAATCCGTGGTCCGTAAGCTCTACGAAACCTTTCAAAAAACCGGTGTTCGGAACCATGCCGATAAAGATAAATACGCCGTCACAGGGATAGTCCTCTTCCTCGTTGGTCTTAACGTTTTTGAGCTTGACAAACTGGGCCCTACCTTCACCCTGTATGGCGGTTGCGATTGTGTCATACTTTATAACCAAATTCGAGTTCGGCTCGTTGGCCTTTTCCAAAAGCTCCTCGACTAAAACTTTAGCCGCTCTGAATTCATCCCTTCGATGTATCATCGTCACCTTTTCCGCGAACTTCGTAAGGTGCAGAGTTTCTTCGACTGCGGTATTACCGCCGCCGACGGCTACCACCTGCTTACCTTTAAAGAATGGCGCATCACATGTCCCGCAATAACTGACGCCGGCTCCCGCACTGCGAAACTCCTCTTCGCCCGGTACGCCGAGTTTGCGATAGTCACTGCCCGGCGTCAAAATGACGGCCCTTGCCGTGTATTTATCTTTATCGCAGTAAACTGCAATTTTGTCATCCGGCTGCTTTTCTAATTTTGTTACTTCGGCGCCGGTCTTTATCTCGGCGCCGAAGCTCTCAACCTGTTTTTGCATCTGCATAACCAGACCCGCGCCGTCGATACGTTCGATGCCGGGATAGTTTTCGATTCTGTCGGTATTAATAATCTGACCGCCCGGCATGAACTTTTCAAGTATCAACGTTTTCATCCTGTCGCGAGCGGTGTACAAAGCCGCCCCGAGTCCCGCCGGCCCACCGCCAACTATTATGCAATCATAAACATCTGACATAACATATATCCTTTACTGAATCCTTACACTTAAGGTTAAACATCTTCCATTTTTTCTTCAGTTTCATTTTGTATTTGGTTTAGCTGCAATCCGAAGCGGTCGAGCTTCTTCTGGCCTTCATCGTACTGGCTATAGGCATTTCGCAGGTGTTTGCCGAGTATATCCCATGTGCCGCCGAAATCGGAGAAAGAGGAATTCAGCTTTTTCAAATTCTGCCTGATTTCGGCCGCCTGTTTTTCTATCTGCAATCCGTGCAGGCCCATCGCCACAGTCATAAGATAAGCATATAAAAGATTAGGCGAAACGGGAATTATCTTTTTATCAAAACAATACTGTAAAATATCGTTTGCCTCTCCCGCGTATGTGACTATCGTTTCATAATAGACGTTCTCAGCCGGCAGGTACATTATTGCAAAATCCAGCGTCCCCTCGGCGGGCCTGATATAATCGGCGGCAATCTTGTCGATATGATTGTTTACGTCTTTGAGAAACAGCTTGCGAAGCTTCGTCTTTTCCGCTTCAGTTTCCGCTTTAACGACTTTCTCGAAACCTGGTAGCGGGAACTTGGCATCGACAGGAACTGAAAAATCCGCCAGTTGTATCAGCGCATCAACCGTTTTGCCATCCCTGAAGGTATATTGAAGTTTGTAGCTGTCTTTCGGAAGAACCTGCATAAGCAGGTTTTCCAGCGACCATTCGCCCATCTGTCCCCGCAATTTCGGTGAGCTTAAAATATCCTGAAGCCGCCTGACCTCGGTTCCAATTTGCATCATTTGTTTGTTCGTACCCTGCAGTTCACCAATTTGTTTATTGAGGCGGTCAAGGGCTTCCTGGCCGGCCCGCATATTCCGGCTGATACTAGTCTGGCCGTCGAGCAATGATTGCTGAATTTTGTCTTTCGTATCATCCTGGGTGGATTTTAATGCTTCCAGCTGCTGCTGCAAAAGCCCGATTGCGGCCTGCTGGCCCGCCATCTTCTCGGCATTGGAGGAGTTAGATATGATTAGCCAGACCAACAGCCCTAAAGCGACTACAACTAAAACAGCAATTATTACAATGAAAATCAGCTCCATTTTATCTTGTCCTCAAAGAATAGTTTAGATTATAGATGCTCCAAGTCCGTTCGTCAAAGACCAATAGCAGCTATTAAACAAAGATAAAAAATGTTGCTATACAGACCGAACCTTTGTATCGTCCTTATACTTAATAATATTTGCTTGAGTGGCTTATAATGGAAAGAATAGAGTCCGTAATATTCGACTGGGGAGGAGTGTTGATAGAAAACCCTGCGCCGGGTCTGACGCAGTACTGCGCACAGGCACTGGGAGTCTCCAGCGAAAAATATGAGAAAACGCACGGTAAATTCGTGGTGGATTTCGAAAAAGGCCTGATAAGTGAAGATACATTTTGGGACAGGGTTTGTGGCGAGCTGAAAGTGCCGAAACCGAAAACCACCTCATTGTGGACCGATGCTTTTAAGGCGATTTACTCACCTAAAGAAGAAATGTTTTCCATGGCCGCCCGGCTTAAGAAAAACAGCTATAAGACGGCGCTTTTATCCAATACCGAAAAGCCGACAGTAGAATGCTTTTATCAACTCGGATACGATATGTTCGACGTATTGGTCTTTTCCTGCCTGGAAAGGACAAGAAAACCTGAGAAAAAAATTTATGAACTAACAATTCAAAGACTCGGCTCGCAACCCGAACAGTCGATATTCATAGATGATAAACCGGAATATATAGAGGGTGCAAAACAGGCGGGTCTAAAAACAATACTTTTCAAAAACGTCCAACAGGTCACGAACGCATTAGCCGGTCTTGAAGTGACATAGATTAACCAAAGTAAAAGAAAGGATTATAAATGAATCTGGCGGAAGCCCTAAAGAATAAAGACATCATCTTGTTAGACGGGGCGATAGGGACTGAATTAGACAAGCGCGGCCTTATGGGGCGGGCCGGTAATAACCTTGAAAATCCGGATGTCGTTCTTGAAATCCAGCGGGAATATGCGCAATGCGGCTGTGACGCTTTGATTACCAACACTCTAACGATGAACCGCATTTATATCGAGACGCACAACCTCGATGTTTCAGTAAAAGATGTAAATCGGGCGGGCGTTGAGATTGCAAAACAAGCTGTCAAGGAAGGGCAATATGTGCTCGGTGACATCAGCTCGACGGGCCAGCTGCTCGAACCGTACGGCGATTATAAAGAATCTCAATTTTACGATGCGTACAAGGAGCAGGCCGAAACTCTGGCTGAGGCCGGAGTGGACGGATTTATTATCGAGACCGTGTTCGATTTGCGCGAGGCGTTGTGTGCCCTTCGTGCGTGCAAAGAAAACTTTTCGCTGCCCGTAATTGTTTCGATTGCATTTGCAACCGACGAAAAAGGCGGAAGGACGATTATGGGCCACTACGCAGAACAATGCGCCAAAAATTTTACAGATACAGGAGCGGACGTCATTGGCGCCAATTGCGGCGACATCGACCCATCGCAGATGGCCGTTATCATCTCCGAGCTTAAACTTAAGTCGGCATCGTCACTGCCTATTCTGGCGCAACCAAATGCAGGCAGACCCAAATTAATCGATGACAAGACGGTATTCGATATGGGTCCTGAAGCCTTCGCAAAAGGAATTGCCGAATGTATTGAGGCCGGCGCGAGCGTCGTGGGCGGCTGCTGTGGAACAAGCCCCGAACATATTCGCGCCGTGGCGAAAATGTTAGATGAAAAAAGATAATTTCCGGCTGTTGAAGACAACTCGCAGGATTTTTCTACGCATTTTTTTCTCATAAACCGCAATAAACTCTCTCTTAGGTTCGTCTGTCACTATGCGTAACCAGTGTATCAAAACAAAAGAAATTTATAATTCTTCGAAAGGAACAGAAAATGTTAAAGAAGATTATTCTGTGTATCACCGTGGCGGCTTTATTATTCGCAGTTGTAAGCCTTATGGCCCAGCAAAGGCCGCGACGAAGAGATTTCGGAAGCAGAGGCTTCAGGGGCTTCGTTCAGGACCACGCGCCTGTACCGGCCGATGAGCAAGAGAAAAAGATACTGGACATTCTTGAAGATATGAGACAAAACCAGAGCAGAGGAATGATGAACGTGCCGCGCGAGGACGGCAGGCTGCTGCGATTATTCACGGAAGCAGTCAATGCCAAACACGTCGTCGAGATAGGCACATCCAACGGTTATTCGGGTATCTGGTTTTGCCTTGCTCTGCGGACAACAGGCGGAAAGCTGACCACTCACGATATCGATGCCGGCCGGTCTGCACTGGCCCGCGAGAACTTCAAAAGGGCCGGTGTTGAAGAGCTCGTGACACTCGTATTTGGTAATGCTCACGAGACTGTCACAAGATTGAAAGAGCCAATCGATATTGTTTTCCTTGATGCAGATAAGCCCGGCTATACCGACTACTTAAATAAACTGTTGCCGTTAGTGCGCCCGGGTGGGCTTATTCTCGCTCACAACGTCGATAGTACCGGACAGGATTTCATTGATGCCATCACAACCAATCCCAATCTGGAGACAATTTTTCAGGTCCGAGGCCTTGGCGTGACACTCAAGAAACGCCAAAGCAAATAGTTAAATCCAAATAGTTGCCGGTGTTTCTTAATGAAACCGATACTCTTAATCCGATGAAACAATCAGGCCGGGCCTGCATATAAAAAAGTATTTAAGGACAATCTAAAATGTCAAAGGATGAATTGCAACGAGGGTTTGGCCTGTCAACTTCCACCTACGTTGTGATTGCCAGTATGGTGGGAACAGGTATTCTGATATCGCCCGGATACATGATGGTTTCACTTAAGAATTATCCGGTTATATTCGGGCTGTGGGCACTTGGCGGATTGTTGGCCCTTTGCGGAGCGCTTTGTGTGGCGGAGTTAGCGGCCGCTTTGCCCCGCGCGGGCGGAGAATATGTTTACCTTCGCGAGGCATACGGCCCAATGCCTGCCTTTCTATCCGGCTGGACCTCGTTTTTTGTCGGCTTTTCCGCGCCGCTGGCCGTGGCAGGTTATATAGCGGCCTTATATCTTTTAAGCCCGTTCGGATTAGCTGAGAAAGCAACGGGGTATCTTGTCAAAACTGTCGCCGCGATTATTATCGCCGCGATAACTCTGCCCAATCTCATTAGCTACCGTCACTCCGCATGGACACAGAATCTAACCACGATGCTCAAGCTCGGCCTGTTTGTTGCCCTGGTAGCGGCGGCATTTCTATTCGGCGGAGGACGAACAGCAAATATTAGTGAAGGACAATCAACAGGGAAGGTCCAGTTAGGGACAGCAGCTACGCAGTTATTCTATGTTATGTTTGCCTACAGCGGCTGGAACGCCGCAAGCTATATGGCCGGCGAGGTCAGGAACCCTGCCAGAACCCTCCCACGGTCTCTGCTGCTGGGCACCGGGCTGGTAATCGTTTTGTATCTGGCACTAAATCTCGTTTTCGCCAGCGCAGTACCTCTGGCAAATGTGGGATTTGACAACGCCGAGCGGGTCCCCCAGCTCGCCGTAGAAAATCTATTCGGACAGAAAGCCTCAAGCGTTTTCTCCGTTGCGCTGGGTTTGACGTTTCTGGCCACGGTAAGCGCTTTTATCATTACCGGCCCGCGGGTTTACTACGCCATGGCAAAGGACGGCCTGTTTCCATCCATAGCCGGGCACGTCAGCCCGAAGGGACACGTTCCAACTTACGCTATGCTCCTGCAAAGTGCATGCGCAATCATAATTCTGTTCGTGACGGACTTTCAAAACTTATATAAGTATGCCTCTGTCGGACTATCACTTTTCGCACTGCTCTTCATCGGTGCGGTTTACGTCCTTCGATGGCGCAGGCCGGACATGGAAAGGCCGTTTCGTGTGCCCGGATATCCAGTTGTCCCGGCGATATTCCTGGTCGTGATTATCTTCATGGCCGTATTCGCATTCATACAGTGGCCGAAACCTTCGCTTTTAAGCCTCGGCAGCATCCTTATTGGTATCCCGGTCTATTACATCTGGTCACTGGCTCGCCGGCCCGCTTCGCAGCAAAATGGGTAGCAATCCACCTGTAAATTATCCAGCGATTATTCCTTGACAGAAACGCGTTCAATTGAGTATAAATATAGGGTTAATAAGCGGCTGTCCGCACATTCGGCATTTTCAATATCGAGCAGTCCACAGGGTGGCTCGTTATGGAGGACTGTTATATACAGGAAACTGACTTATCTTATTCCCTGTTATTTCAATTCCGGTCACAACCGGCCCATTGCGTTGCCAAGATTCCGGAAGTCGCGAAAACTATAAGCTCTGAAGATTAGCAGGAAAGGAAGAAACTGAATGAAACTTTTTAAGAACTGGAAAATCAAATTAGTGTTACTCACAGTCGCGGCAGGTATTTTTGCCGTAAGTAACATTGCCGCAGGCAACGAAGCAACCGAATCGGAAACCAGCAACGAGGGAGTACAAATCACCATTCTGTACGATAACTATACTCTCACCGAAGGGTGCAGAACAGACTGGGGATTCTCGTGCCTCGTTAAGGGCACTGAAAAGTGCATTCTCTTCGATACGGGCACACACGGGAACATTCTGCTGGATAACATAGAAAGACTTCAGGCCCCTATCCAAAACGTTGAGCTGATCGCAATTTCACATAACCACTATGACCACATAGGCGGCCTGCTTACATTTTTAGGAACAAACAACGATGTTTCTGTTTACCTGCCGCCTTCGGTGCCGTCCTCCGACATTTCAAACATCCAGGCCACCGGTGCAAGCACTCAGGTCGTGAATGCGCAGATGCAGTTATGTGAACGCGTTCACCTGACAGGTCCGCTGGGAACTAACATTATCGAACAGGCTATGGTGCTGGAAACCCCGAAAGGACTTGTCGTAATCACAGGCTGCGCCCATCCCGGCGTCGTCAATATCACCCGAACAGCCAAACAAATGCTCGATAAAGATGTGTACCTTGTACTCGGAGGATTTCATCTCGGAGGCCAATCGGATTCTCAAATCATGAGTGTTATTCAACAACTTCAATCATTAGGCGTTCAGAAGGTCGGGCCAAGCCACTGCACCGGCGACAGGGCCATCGAACTATTCAGGCAGGAGTACGGCGACGACTTCGTCCCGATGGGCATCGGCAAGGTCACAATCCCAACCCAGTGTGATTTTAACAAAGATGGAACTATTGATGTCAATGACCTTGTGATAATTATCGAAAGCTGGGGTCATCCTGACCCGTTAGCAGATATTGCACCTCCACCTTTCGGGGATGGCACGGTGGATATAAACGACCTGAAGCTATTTATGAATTACTATAAGCCGGTAGAAACGCAAGACCCAAACCTCCCGGCACCACGGACACTGAATGCAGAGGAAATCTAAGAACTGGCAACTTATACTCCAAAGAAAAGAAAGGAAGGGTATGTCATGAAATTGTTTAATTTTTCTAAAAGCAGGCTGATATTGATTCTATGCATCTTTGTCACATTTCTGAATGTGATATCCGTGACTCATGCGGCAGAAGACACCTGGACATACAAAGCCAACATGCCAACAGCAAGAGTATTTACTGGTGGATGCGTCATAGATGGGAAAATCTACGTTATCAGTGGAGCCCCGAGTGCATCATCCGTAACACCGGTCGTAGAAATGTATGATCCAACTGCTGATACCTGGAACAGGAAGGCTAATATACCATCGGCACGGTGTTATCCTGCAACTTGCGCTTTTGACGGCAAGATTTATGTATTTGGAGGAACCAGCCCCAGTATGTGGTCTTTGGCCAAGAAGAATGTCTTTTTATACGACCCACAAACAGATTCCTGGACCCAGAAAGCCGATATGCCATACGCAATTGCAGGTTGTGGTATTGCCGTTGTAGATGGCATAATTTACCTCATAGGCGGGTCTCTTAGTGAGTCAAGTCCACCAATTCAGACTGTTATGGCTTATGACCCTGTTACAGAATCATGGGCGCAGAAGGCCGATATGCCGACAGCTCGAGGTTTCTTTTCTGCCTGTGCCCTGGATGGGAAAATCTATGCCATTGGAGGAGCAAAGGAGGATTGGAGCACAAATTCTTATAAACATACAGAAGTCTATGATCCCTCAACGGATACATGGACTCGCAAATCAGACATGCCAACCAAACGCTGGGGTTTGGGTACATGTGTTGTAGATGGAAAGATATTTGCAATCGGGGGTAACTCAGCTTATTATGCTTCCACTACAGCTAACGAAGTTTATAATCCTGTAACCGATACATGGATAACCAAATCTCCAATGCGGCAAAAAAGGTACGGACTCGTTGTAGCTTCAGTCGGAAATAAGATATACGCAATTGGTGGATCTGTGCCAGGATTTCTTTCTACGGTGGAAGAATATGACACAGGCTTTAACATCACATCCTTACCACCTGACTTTAACGGCGATGAAGTCGTTGATATAAATGACCTTATAATACTCATTGAATACTGGGGTACTGATGAGCCGCTCTGTGATATTAGCCCTACGCCTTTCGGTGACGGAATAGTAGATATCCAGGACCTGACCGTTCTCGTCGAGTATATGTTAGAGGAAATTCCGCCAGATGAACCTGAAGAGGTCAATGTCGATGAGGACGATGCCGACAGTCAGGTTAAGCTTGAACAGGGACAGGTTCTTGTCGTTACACTGGATTCAAATCCAACAACCGGATATCTGTGGGAAGTAGTCGAAAACCAGGAATCTATCTTAGAGCAGATAGGTGAATCGGAGTTTAAACCGTCTGATGAAAGTGAGCCGCCAATGGCAGGTGCGGGCGGCTGTGAA
>JASFVS010000032.1:0-14868 GCA_050049715.1 Phycisphaerales bacterium | reverse complement strand
GGTTTTGTAAGTAAGCTTCCTTATCGGAGAAGTATACCCAGAGCGGCAGAATAATGCACGCCGCAAGTGACGCCATCGCAACAATAGCACAAGTCCACAACACAGGGTCTTTGTCGGTTGTCTTTTGTTTTGGTTGCTCTATCGTCGCCATTGGTTCTGGACTCTGAGCCGGTCCGGTTTGCTCGGCCGGTTGGTCGATAAACTTCTCACGTGCACCGGCCATCGAAGCGAATATAATGTAGAGTACCGATGTAAGCACCCATACGGGTACGAACAGGAAGAACAGATGTAACAATGCAAGCTTACTCAGAGCATTCGCAACAGATTCCAGATTCATCCATTCCAACAAACTAACCAGGGGGCTGTCCTTTGCAATTACCAGTGCCACTCCAATGGCTATTAACCAGCTAAGCAGGGCGGGCCAACTCATGAGCAGTTTTTTCTTTGAAACCCAGAATTGTGTAAATCCTATCTTCGGGAATATCCAGTGCTCAATAAAGACAATCGCGCCTACCGGCATAAGCAACAGACCGTATAAACCAACGAAGTCGAGCAGTTTTGTAAACACAAACGGCGAGCAGGCAATAGCGGTTGTTATCGCCCCGGCTATTAATGTTACCAGCCATCTCGGCCAGCCGGGCGTGACCGCCTGAAAAGCTAATCCAGCCCGATACAAGGTTGGATTTGATGTAGTCCAGCCGGCGATAACCACGGCAAGAATTCCCGCTATACCAAGAGCTTCCCACGCTACGCCGCCTGCGTCAAGCTGGGTTAGACTCGTACCCAGAGCAAGGGCCGCTCCGGCGCCCATAATGCCCGCACAAATCCACGCTAAGTAATGACCGAGGAACATACCGAATGCCGAATAGAGGCCGTAAGATGATTTTTTGGCGTAACGTAAAAGTGCCATGTCCGACAATCCACCGTGCATTGCGAGATTACATATCCACGCAAAAGCCGCTACGTGCCAGAAGCCTATTTGCGGATTGCCCTCCGGGGCAATACCGGTCCAAACCGACTGATTTGCTAATTCCCAGAAATCCTGAAAGTTACTTATCCTGCCACTACTGAAAAGCTCTGCGGCCAGGCGAGGAAGCATAATTACCGCTCCTGCGATGAACATAAAAAACATCCAGGGTGCACAAACTTCGGCGAATTGCGCAAGCTTTTTAAAGCCGAGTATGGCCAGTGTCACGACAACAGCGCCTACGACCGCAACAATCAAAACAAATCTTATATCATTCGGCAGCCAGTCTACCTGTGGCGGGATACCTGAGTTTGGATATCGTTCCGTGCCGATTACGGTTCGTACTGCCGAGGCTGAGACCGTTATCATACAACCGGCTAAGATACAGAAAAGTACAGCGTTTAAAATGTTATAAATCGTAGTAGTTACCGGCCCGGCAATCCTGCGAAGATACCAGTAAAGAGTCAGCCGGGTCCGAACCGCAATTGGTGCGCAGATAAAAGTCCAGGTCAGTACGGCCATCAGGTTTCCGAGAAGTAATCCCACAAATATATCATAGGCGCTGGCGCCCCATGTCACGAACAACGCACCTATCACGAACTCGGTACCTGCGACGTGCTCGCCCGCGAAGACACCGGCAAAATGCTTGCCCGGCTGAAGCTTATTTTCGGATACCGGCTCACGCTCGAACTCGTAAAGCCTATCCATTCCTTTAATAGCGCTACTTTGCTCATCAGTGGCCATCTTTATCCCTTTCATTTCAATTATTTATTTAACCTTGTCTTGAGTCGGTTACTTTAGTTTCATAATCCCTGACTTCTTTTATCCAGTCCGTCGCCGGCGGAACATTTTTCTTCGTACAATAATAATCCCAGACGGCCCCGAAGGGCAAAGTTTTTAATTCTTCCAGCATCATAAGTCTCGACGTATAATCGCCATCGGCTTCGAGCTTTTGAAGCTTATCAGTCGGCTCTAACAGGGCGATTAACAGCGCCTTAATCATACACCGTGTTCCTATCACCCAGGCCGCTACGCGGTTAATGCTTGCATCGAAAAAGTCAAGGCCGATGTGTACCCTTTGAAGATAGCTGCCTCTGACTATCTCCTGTGCAATGGCACGCAGCTCATCCGAAAGGATAACCACGTGGTCGCTGTCCCATCGCACGCCTCTGCTTACGTGAAGCAATATTTCATCGAGGAATGTCAGTACGGATGATATTTTGTCGGATACGACCTCGGTCGGATGAAAATGCCCCGTGTCCAGGCATAACAGCGTTTTATTTTCGATAGCATAGCCAATATAAAACTCATGCGAGCCGACAACGTAGCTTTCCGAACCTATTCCGAAGAGCTTACTTTCCACTGCATCCAGAAGCCAGCTCTTATCCATTTTTTCGGCGAATATTTCGTCCAGTGACTTTTTAAGACGCTCGCGTGGTCCTTTGCGGTCCACGGGAATATCTTTATACCCATCGGGAATCCACACATTCGTCACGCAGGGTGTGCCTAATTGTTTTCCCATTTCCGCTCCGATTTTTCGACATGCAATGCCGTGCTCAACCCAGAACTTTCGTATGCCCTCATCGGCGTTTGATAATGTAAAACCGCTCTCGGCCTTAGGATGTGAAAAGAATGTTCCGTTGAAATCCATTCCCATGCCGTTTGTCTTTGCCCAGTCAATCCACGATGCAAGATGTTCCGGCGCCAGCTCGTTTCGTTCGACCTTCCCGCCTGTTTCTGCGTACATTGCGTGCAGGTTCAATCTGTGCTTGCCGGGTATCAGGCTCAGGGATTTATCCAAATCCGCTCGCAGTTCATCAGCGGTTCTCGCTTTGCCCGGATAAGCACCGGTTGCCATTATTCCGCCGCCGCTTAGTCCTTCAGCGCTTTCGAATCCACCCACGTCGTCTCCCTGCCAGCAGTGCAATGATATTGCTATACTGCTTAGCTGTTCTAATGCCTTTTCAGTATCAACACCCAGTTCGGCGTAACGCTGTTTGGCGGTTTCGTAAGCCTTTTCTATTTTTTTAGTATCGCTCATCATTAAATCCTCAATCCAAAGTTTTAAAGCTTTTCAGAAGTTTTTGTTCGGCCTGTTTTGTCCATAATCCATCATTCAAACACTTGGCGACTTGCGGCATTTTTTCTTTCATTTTGTCCAGCGGTATTAGGCCAAGAGAACGACAGGCGGGGTAAACGACGACCTTTCCCGCAATGGAACGGTTCTCAACCGCGCGCATACCATCGGTCGCACCGGCAAGCCCACTGATTGCCGCAACGCTGAGGTTGGTATCGAGACTGCCTGATTCAACCTTGGCCAGCATTCGTTTCATATCTTCCAAAGTCGAGCCGCTTGTGCCGATGAAGTACAGTTGCTTTTCGATATAAGTATCCAGGTCAATTTCAGCACTCACTGTCGCAGGTATGCCGGCGAATATATTTATAAGGCCACGCTTTGCTGCACTATGCACCGAAGCAGCGACCAAAGCAGGTATCGGCGCCATCAAAGCAGTGTAGTCGAACTTTTCAATAACTTTTTCTTTAGTAGGATTGTACGCTTTATATTTGACGGCATTTTTCTGAGCCAAAGGCGCGGCGATTTTTGTTAATATGTTTAGCCTGTTATCATCCACGTCTCCTGCAAAGACGCTTATGCCTTCGACTCCCTGACAAATGTTCCGTATTACGTGCATCAGGCCCATTGGTCCTGCTGCTCCGACAATATTGATTTTGTCACCGGGGCGAATTTCATCGGTATCGGGAATAATTTCCATAGACTCGGCCGGGTCTGAACCTGTAGTACCTATAATTCGGATTCCGCCATAATGGACTCTTCCGACCATAGTTACAACATCTCTACCGAATTTGCCTCCGCAAAGAACGATATTGAAAAGGCCTTTCGCGGCGACTTTTGCAAACAATGCTTCTGCGACAGCGGCATCGGAGCCGAAGTAAATAACATCGTCATAGCCGACATCTGTAAGCGCAGAAATACTTTTAGCTTGTTCCGCCACTTCCAATTCATCGGGATTTGGTAATTCTGACAGCCATGTTATTCGGTTAGGTCTTCTATAGCGGCTAAAAAGATTCTGAAAAATATTGCCGTCTACTTCAACGTCGGCGACAACAAGCATTTTTCCATCTTTTTTTAAGCCTGTACGTTCAGCAGATGCATAAGCATCTTCAACGCATGCCCATGGTTCAACCAGTGCTATTGCTGAGCCGGGAAGCTCGTCACTTACAGGCAAGAGCATGGAGTCACTCTTAGGTGACGTAATGACTCTTTCATCCATTAACACGTATTCCTGAAGTGCACCTTCCAGGTTGTATCCGAATGCGGCGTTGGCATTTTTGGTTTTCAGCCAGCGGTAATCAGTCTGTACGAGGTAGCGTTCACCCGGCTTAAAATTTTCCACGTTTTGGCCGACTGCTTCGATTCTAACCACGGCTTCGTGTCCGGGCACCGTAGGAGCTTCGCCGGGTACATAGCCGGGTATTTCCTTAAGTATTTCAGAATTAATGCCTGAGATTATTTCGCTTTTACGAACGTGGCTGGAAAATTGCTTTAGCAATTTTAAGTCGGAAAAACAAAGCCCGACTACTTCAACCCGGCAGAGAACCTGGTGCGACCCGGGTTTAAAGACGTCCTTGGATTTATTTAGAACGAGCTCATCCGGCCCGACTAACTGTACGGCATATTGAGTTTGTGGTAAATCTGACATAGTTTGTTTTTCGAGTTTTAAGTCACCTTGTCCAATATTTCTCTGTGGGTAATATTTTTATTCAGGCCGATGAGTTTATCTTCATCTTTCGGTTCAAGCGTCTCTCCGAGTTGTTGGAAGAATTCGTTCTTATTTGTCACGCTCTTGAAATTATCCATTGCCCATTCGCTGGTATAACCTAATCCGCATTTTTGCTGTAGTACGGAATGGGCATAGATAATATGGGCGTTATTAAGGAATATTGGTACTAAAGGTTTTAATTCTTCGGTTTCGAAGCTGTCCACGAATTTTTGTCCCGGACTATTCATCTCGGTGCCTTCTACAATCACAAGATTATGCTTTTGTGCCAGCTCTACGACCGCGTATAGGTTCTCGAGCTTTACGTCTTTCGCACCCGGCGTATAATTGCGGTCCGGAATAACGTTGATAGCTGCTACGCCTGTGCTCATACCTACTTCTATAAGTTCTTCGATTGCTTTTTCACCGTCGCTGGTTCCATCCAGCCAGGTCAAAGTTGGGATTGCACCGGCCGCAAGTAAAAACCGGTTCGTTTCAGCCATCAACGGAAATGAGCCTTTATCAGGTTGCACGTATCCTACGCCGCCGCGTTTCATAGTTTTGGCTCGAATTGTATTGAGCAAATTTCTGCTTTCGGGCAGGTCTGATTGTTTTATATGTACGCCTAATTTTTCCGACCAGAAGTTTGCGAGGTCCTTGCCTTCGCCGAAGATTTCTTTGGCCTTGCGGGCATACGCAAGACAGATGTGTCTTTCTGTTGCATTGCCCGCCGGCGTTAGAATGAGCACATCTTTTTCATAATCTAATTCGGCCGGTTTTAAGTATTGATTGACTCGCCCCATTAAATCCCGGTTTCTTTGCTGGGCCATTGTTTTAAGATTGAGTAGAAAATCTTTTTGTTCATCCGGAACGTTCGAGCCTGGGAATCCCACTCCCATGTGGTATGAGATACCCGGCTCTCCGGAGGAGTTGATTACTCTTTCGGAAAATTCCGGTACGAAGACCCGCGTTTCCAGGCCGGCACACGCCTTTAAGCCGAGCATTTTAGAGGCTTCGAGAAATTCTTCAAGTGCATCCAGCACATCGAAGTCAACAACGCCTGCAACAGCTAATCCGGCCTTGCGTGCGAGCCATGCGAACTTGCTCGGCGAATAACCATAGGAATTATAAGAAAAGAAAGTGTGACAGTGCAGATTAACATCTGTGCCTGCTTCGGGTAAATCTATTTCACCCGCACGGACCCTTTCACATAGCTCAGCCAGTGCTCGTTTTCTTTGGTTCGGGTCGAAACTATCAAGCTTTTGTTCAAGCTCCTCAATCAAAACTTTCCCCATCTGCTGTTGATGCTTTCCTTATGTGTTTATGTTTTTTGCACTTTTTTATATTGTTCATCCCAAAGTGAGGAATCCTGCGGTTGATATTCTTTTAGTTTGAATGATTTGCGGACAATCTCTCTGGCATGGGCCAGGGTCTTTATCTGTCCGGTCGCCTTGGCCTGCATCAGGATATTTCCGCTGGCCGTGGCTTCTATCGGGCCGGTGATTACTTTCTTTCCGAGGGCGTTGGCTGCGAACTGGCAAAGCAGCTCGTTTTGAATGCCGCCGCCGACAATATGCAATATCTCGATTGTCTTTCCTGTGGTATCCTCGATGGCTTCCATTACAGAACGATACTTAAGAGCCAGACTTTCCAGTATTGTTCTAATCATTTGTCCTTTGTCGTCGATTGGTTTTTGACCTGTTTCGGTCAGGTAATCGTTTATCCTTTTCGGCATGTCTCCGGGCGAGAGGAATTCACTGTGGTCAACGTCAATATGGGCGGCGAACGGTTCGGCTTTCTCCGCTAAAGCTGTCAGTTCGGTATAAGACAAATCGTCTCCTTCTCGCTGCCATTGTCTTCTGCATTCCTGTACCGGCCAAAGCCCCATTATGTTTTTGAGCAGGCGGATTGTATTTTCAACACCCCCTTCATTTGTAAATTCGTATTCGAAAGTCTTGTCGTTGACAATCGCTTTTGGGATTTCGACACCCATCAGTGACCATGTTCCGGATGAAAGGTATGCCCAGTTGGTATCTCCTGTGGCCGGAACGGCGGCGACGGCGGAAGCCGTATCGTGCGAACCGATGGCGATAACTGGCATAGCCCCACAACCGAGTTCGATTCCAACTCTTGTGGACAACTGACCTACGACCTTGCCGGGACGGACAATTTTCGGCAGGATGTTGTCTGGCAAAGAAAGTTTATCTAAAACTTCTTTCGACCACTGTCCTGTCTTCATATTCATAAATTGTGACGTACTGGCCAGACTGTATTCTGCGAAAATCTTACCGCAGAGAAAATAGCTGAACAGGTCGGCCATAAAAATAAGTTTTGTAGCCTTGGCCAGGGCGATTGAATTGTTCAATCTCATTGCAAGCAGTTGATAGACACTGTTAAGTTGCATGAATTGAATGCCCGTATTTTCATAGATTTCTCGTTTGCTAATCAACTCGAACGCCTTGTCCATCATCCCGTTGGTTTGGCTGTCTCGATAGTGATAAGGATTTTCAACGAGTTGTCCATCGACATCCAGCAGGCCGAAATCTACGCCCCAGCTATCGACGGCGATACCCCAGATTTGAGCAGTGGCCGCCTTTACGGTTTTTTTTATACCGGTTTTAATCTCGGAAAGGAGTTTGTCAAAATCCCATCGCAAAGAGCCGTTTTCTTCTATGGGTCCATTGCTGAAACGATGTATTTCTTCGAGGCCAAGCCTGTCGGCTGAGACTGAACCGAGCATAACTCTGCCGCTTTCAGCACCAAGGTCAACGGCGATGTATTTCTTCACTTCCGCCATCGTCAACTCCTTAAATTACAAATATTTAATCCTGAGGAGATAATTTTATACCCCGGATTCTTTGTCTTTGCAAACCGAAAATTGGGGTCCAAACGATTCTCCAAAGATTTTGTTCGGAAATTTCTTGACTGAAAATTTAGAAAGTGTATTATAAAACTAATACCTTTCATAGCGTCAAACGGCCTGGAAGGAGGAAATGGGATGTAATATTTTAGCTGTTTGAGTCTCTGTCGTTATTGCGGAGATCTCTTCACGTATTCGCTACGTGGTAACACTGGCTATATTTTCGAAAGGACGGAAAAATGAAGAAGATGATTCTTGTGAATCTTATCGTAGTATTCGCTATACAGTCCCTGGCCTTTTCGGCAACTCTGTATGTGCCGGATGAGTACCCGGGCATTCAATGGGCAATCAGTGAAAGCATAAGCGGCGATACTATTATTGTCGCGCCGGGTAGATACTATGAAACCATCAACTTTATGGGTAAGAACATTGTCCTTACCAGCATCGACCCGGAGGACCCTAATATCGTAGCCGCAACTATTATTGATGCTGATGGCGATGGCAGTACGGTTACTTTTGAAAACGGAGAAACCAACGAGGCGGTGTTGAAAGGTTTTACTATTACTGGTGGATATGGAACGCGAAATGATGCTTTTGGTCAAGGGATTCTCTGGGGCGGGGGCGTCTATTGTTTTCTGTCATCACCTACAATTACATGTAATGTGATTGCCGATAACCACGCTCCTTTCGATGAAGGGACAAACCCGAATAATGCTCGATACGGTTACGGGTCGGCAATCGGTGGTGCGGAAGCTTCTCCGGTAATTACGCGAAATATCATAACGGACAACACTACTTACGCCGGCGCGGGAATATTTATAGTAGGGGACCCTACGATAAGTGAGAATCTCATATATAATAATTCGGCATATGTTGCGGGTGGCATAGTAATGGCCGGGGGCCGTTTGAGTAATAATACAATCGTGGCTAATGATGCGAACTTTAGAGGGGGAGCTCAGTTAGGTGGTAATATTTACATTTTATTCGACGATGATTTTTTCCCTTCAATTATCCTGAATAATATAATCTGCAATGCCGGTTCCGGCGGTGGTATATTTTGGGAGGGCAATAACCCTCCGGATTCGATACAATTCAATAATTTATGGAATAACAACTCCGGCAATTACGGCACAGTTGTTAATAACCAGCAGTTGGTTTTCGATGGTCAATTCGACAGAACAGGGACTTACGGCAATATTTCTGAGGACCCGTTATTCGTTGATGCCGGGGAACACGATTACCATTTTCAAGCCGGTTCTCCCTGTATAAATGCCGGAGACCCTGCATCTGTTGTTTTACGAGACCAAACCGATTTTGATGGAGAGTCCCGCGTTTATGGTGGGACGATTGATATTGGTGCTTATGAATACAGCGGTTACGTTCCGCCGGTCGCCGACGCCGGTCCGGATCAGAATGTAGATATGCCTCGACAAGGCACTCCTGTAGTTACTCTTGACGGCAGCGGCTCGTTCTTTTATGACCCCAACGGTATCATGGAATATAGCTGGGAACAGGTTGGCGGTGCGGCTGGTGTAATGAACGATTTTACATCTGTGCATCCGACTTTCATTCCTGAGTCTGAGGGTGAATATCGCTTCGAGCTTGTTGTGAGCGATGGTTTGAATATTAGCGAGCCCGATGAAGTAGTAATTATTGTAAGTAACCTGCCACCGATTGCCGATGCCGGGCCCGACCAATCGTTTAGCTCGGTTCCGCAGTCGATTACTCTTGATGGAAGTGACTCTTATGACCGTAGCGGTGATTCCGTAAATTATCACTGGAGTCAGACATCCGGGCCTGCGATTACCTTAACTGATTCGAATTCGGTTACACCTGCCTTTGCTCCTCCTGAGCTTGGTATATATGTATTTGAGCTTATCGTGAATGACGGTGAACTTGACAGTGAGCCGGATGAGGTTGGTATTGTTATCGGCAATCATGCGCCGGTAGCGAATGCAGGCTTACCTCGATACGCCGCTGGTGACCCGGTGGTTCTTGATGGTAGTGGTTCCTTCGACAGTGACGGCTATGGAGAATTAAGCTATCAGTGGCGACAGACAGCAGGCCCAACTGTTATCATTTCAGAGCAGGACACTGCAACGCCCGCTGTCAGTGGATTTACTCAGACGAATGAGATTCAACGATGTGAGTTTGAACTGACCATTAGCGATGGCGATATGGATAGCCAGCCGGATACAGTAGAAGTTGTAATCGTGCCGGATTTCGGTAGTGATTCTTTCCTTGAGGCCAATCCTCCCTTTGACCCGGATAAGCCGACAATGATAGTTTTCGGTGGAGGTGACTGTGAGGAAGGCAGAGGCATGGTCTTCGACGATCCTGACGAGTGGTATGCTAAAGTTAATTTCCTGACCCTTAGTTCTTATGAGCCGCCGTATGAAAGGTATGCCGATGAGCTTATTGTATATCTGTCGGGTGTAGCGCCGAATTATATACAACCAATCCAAACAGTAGGATTCGATACCGGTGGTATGCCGGCTATAGATATTGCTAATCGTATGAATGAAGTGTACGCAGACGCCCGCTTTGCTGTTAATCGCGTTTCGTTGCTGGATGCGACCTGTCGTGATTATTCGGATGATATAGCAAGATTTAATGCCAGCAGGGTGGGTGAAGAGCCGTGCTGGATTGATAATTACTATGCCACAGAGGGAAATTATTATCCCGGAACGTTGAATATTCTGTTTCCGGCGCCTAATGCAAACCATGTAACTCCGTTAGAGTGGTATCAAGGGTCATTTAATCCTGGTGGCGGGGCTCGTCGCAGACCTCTTTACAATGGTGGCCTTGCGGCCGGCTTTTATATTTCCGTGGCGGGGGCAAATAAGAATCTTCAATTGGTCACAGATGGAGACCACTATTACTTTGAATGGAATCCTCAGACGAATGTGTTGAGATTCCACGATGTGTCTTTATATGCCGGCCGGATACCGGAAGAGGTCAAGCTGGTCGGCCCGGCCGATGGAGCGACTGTGAATGTCGACGGTGCCGTATTGAGTTGCCAGGCAAGTAGTGCCGCTGTTAGCTATAGGCTTTTATTTGGTGCAGCTCCAGACCAGCTGGATTATCTTGTTTCCGATACTCCGGAGCCGCCGGCTGAGGTCATAACAGGGCTTCCGTTTGAGACGACTTACTGGACGGTCATGGCCACCGACGAGTTTGGCTCGACTGTTTACGCCGACCCGCGCCGAATCATAGCTGAGAGCGTAACTGGCGGCGGAGAATAGGGTTTTATTTCAAAAAAATTGATAATGCCGGCTTCTTACGTTTAGTGAGTCTGTGCGGTGAAATTTATGAAACGCTGCTGAGTTGTTTAGACTGGAACCGCATCTTGGCCTGGCCTATGAGATAGAAACTGCCGGTGATGCAAATCAGGTCTTCTTTGCTAACAGCACTTTTGGCAAGTTGCAGCGCCTGGCCCAAACTTGGCGCGGTCTGGTACATTTTATTACATATTTCATCGTACATATCAGCTAAATCTTCGGGCGACATTGCTTTTGGTGAGTTGCTACGAGTGAAAACTACCTTGTCGGCGCCGTATTGTAATTGTTCCAGCATTCCCCTGACATCTTTGTCACTGTTGCAGCCGAAGATTACTATCATAGAATCATAAGGTATATTCTGGCCTATCGCGTGAATTAAAGCCCTGATACTCGCAGCGTTATGGGCGGCATCTATCATGATTCTCGGGTCATTCCAAACCATCTCCATCCGGCCTGTAAGGGAGACCTTATAAAGCCCCTCGGCGGCTTTTTCGTTGTCTATTTTATAGCCGCTTGCTTTGAGTTTATCCAGCATGGCCAGGGCCAGACCGCAATTGATGGCCTGATGTTTGCCGTGCAGAGGCACCCTTAAATGCTCGAATTTACTTGTTGGCGTAGTCAGGCAAATTCTTGTGTGCGGGCCATGTTCTCGCGAGGTTTCGAACCGGTGAGAAAAATCGATATCACTACCTGTGATGCTCAAAGGCGCTTTTAAAGCGGTAGCCTGCGATTTGAGTACACTCATTGCTGCCGGTTCCTGCTGAACGGTGATAACAGGTATACCATGCTTTAATACACCGGCTTTTTCTTTTGCAATGCTGTCAATTGTGTCACCAAGCAGGTGCTGGTGGTCAATGCTAAGGCTGGTTATACCGATGACTTTGGGCTGGATAACGTTTGTGCTGTCAAGTCTTCCGCCCAGGCCCGTCTCGATTACCGCTATATCAACCGCCATATCGGCAAAATACATGAATGCCAGGGTCGTCATAATCTCGAAGAAAGTAGGTGGGTCGGTTTTTGACATCTTTTCAACCGGGGCATAAATGCGGTTTAACAGGCCGTACATTTCCGACTCACTAATCATTTTCGAGTTATAAGTAATCCGTTCGTGCAGGTGTACTACATGAGGTGACGTGTACAACCCGACATTATAACCGTTGGCTTCGAGCATTTTTGCCAGCATTGTGGCTGTTGAGCCTTTACCCTTTGTGCCTGCTATATGGGCTGTGCTGATTTTTTTGTGGGGATTCCCTACCAGAGACAGCAGTTTTTCCATTCTCTTAAGATTGAACGTAGTGATATTGTAGCGCAGACGTTCCTGCTTCTCGTAGTCGGTCCTCGCAAACAGGTAGTCAATAGCCTGTTTATAGCTTTTAAAAGCCTTTTTGCTCCTGACCCTGACAACCTTTTTGGAGGAATTTTTCCGTTTCTTTCCGGTTGTTTTTACTGATTTTGCCATAAAGCACTTAATATCTTTATCGATTATAGCGTCTGATATGACGATAGTCAAGCTGGATTCACCCCAAACGATGCGTTCTGAGTCTTACAGAAGCTTATAACATTATGTCAATATAGGAGTTATAAAAACTTTCGTTTTAAAAGCATTATCTTTGAAATCGCACTTATCATCAGGTAAAGCGAAGGTATAATTAGCATTTCTTATAAAAGGTTGATTGTTTATTAACCATTAGAAGTGTCGGATTTGGTGGTTTCTTAGTAGGCAATTCTTATTTGTCCTTTTATAATGGCTCACGTGGACATAACAAAGTCGAGAAAAGCTGTTACACTTACATTACGTGGCATAAATCAGCTTCTTTGGCCCGCAGTGTGCATAAATTGCGGAGAAAGTATCTGCGAGACTGATAATAACCTGTGCAATAATTGCTGGGCCCAGCTTATAGCCTGCACAGGGGCCGATTACTGCCGGCGTTGTGGAAAGGATGTAAGTAAGTTTGCGTTGCTGGATGGTGCCTGTCCCGATTGCCAGGGAAAAGAGTTCCATTTCGACCGTATAGCACGCAGCGGAATTTATAGTCGGGTGCTGCAACAAATGATACTGTCATTTAAAAACGGCCGGACGGAGCTGGATTCGGCATTAGGTTTTTTGGCTAATGCTGCTTTGCAGGCAAGTTACTTTTATAACGATATAGAGCTGTTCGTACCTGTGCCGTTGCACTTTTCAAGGCGGCTGGTTCGCGGATATAACCAATCGCGGGTCTTAATCAGAAAATTAAAGCATCCATCAGCGCGGGTCGGCACAGACCTTGTCCGAATCCGTAGAACAAAAATTCAACCGACCATGACAAGCGTCGCTGCGCGTAGAAAAAATGTTGCCGGCGCCTTCGCGGTTCGTTATAGGCATAGATTCGCGGGCCGGAATATTTGTCTCGTCGATGATATCAAGACTACCGGTGCAACATTGAATGAGTGCGCGAGGACTCTCAAACGGGCTGGTGCTTTAAAAGTTTTCGCGTTGGTTTTAGCGGTTGCCGGCCAAAAGGTCAGTTGATTAAATCGTGAGTTAGAAATTTATATCTACAGCTTTTCGTGTTTTACGACAGCCCGGTACAGGCCGTTAATGCGGTTACCGTCGACGATTGTGGGAGAATATTTTTCGTTTCTCGGCTGAAGACGTATTTTATTGTCCGATTCGAAAAAGACCCTCTTGAAGGTTGTCTCATGTGGTGCAGTAAAGCGAACAAAGCAGTCATCGCCATTATGCACCTCCGCGGCGGGTGAGAATATTACTATATCACCCTCGCGAAACTTCGGCTCCATCGAATCACCCACGACCCTTACGGCAAATGCATTCGGGTCATGCAGGTCCGGACAGCGAATATAATCGTCGGCGATACCGACGGGATAATCCAGGTCATCGAAATCGGCGGGATAACCTGCTGAGACTTTATTGATAACAGGCACTAACCGTCCGGCCGCCAAAGGTAGTTTTTCCTGCTCAAGGTTCAAATCGCTTGCAGCAAGAAGCTCACCAACTCTGCTTGCATCGGCTTTTTCGTTAATAAGGTTCTTAACAATCTTTCGCCATTTTTGATTTTCGGCCTCAGTGGATTCGTATTCCTGACGAATATCGGAAGGCAACCTTTCTAAATGGGCAATGTGCAAAAGCAAACCCGGCTCGAATTCGAGTATCTTTTCGAGTTTGGTCAGCAATTCGTCACTGGGCGGATTTTTCACCTTACCGGTTTCGATAGTTGACAGGTATGGTTTGGAGAAACCAATTCGATTGCTGATTTCGTCAAGGGTCAGATTCAGCTGCTCACGTTTATTTCTTATTATTTGTCCTAAGGACATATCGAATCCTCGAATTTAATTTGAAGCGTCAATTAACTTCTATAATTTCATAATTACTGCTGTCTATTATATTGTTTCGGCATAGGGCTGCAAGAGCCGCTCAGGAAACCGTATGCTCGATAAGTATTTTTACACCAATACAGATAAGGATGAACCCTCCGACGGCCTCGATTTTGCCCTCTAAAAAGTGCCCGAATCTTTTGCCGATGAATACGCCGAGATATGATAGTATGAATGTTACTAAACCTATTACTGTAACCGTAACGGCGATGGAGCTTACGATAAGTGAAAGTGTAATTCCAATCGCCAGCGCATCGATGCTTGTGGCGACAGATAAGGCCAGCAAAATAAGTATGTTTGAAGGGTTTAAGTTTTTCTCGGCGGCTTTGATTTTGAAAGACTCATAAATCATTTTACTTCCGACAGCACCTAAAAGCCCAAAGGCAACCCAGTGGTCATAATCTGCAATATAATCTTTTATGCTAAGGCCGGCCAGAGAGCCTATCAACGGCATAAACGCCTGAAAGCCGCCGAAGAAAACGGCCATACGCAAAGCATGACTGACCTTAAGTTGCTTATACAAGCTCCCGCTGACAATCGATACTGCGAAGGCGTCCATTGCCAGTCCGATGGCTATTGCCACTATTGTAATCAGACCCATAAACTTCC
>JASFVS010000253.1:0-4679 GCA_050049715.1 Phycisphaerales bacterium | reverse complement strand
CGAATTGCTTGTATTAAGAGAACGTAACAAAACTACTCTATATTCGCCATAAGGCGTCGTTTAGTGGACAAACGGCTTATTTCGTTTCTGGCGGCGTCAGGCTCCATCGACAACGCTGTACATTGTCTGTTTCGCCTTCCTTGCCAGAAATGAAAATGCTCGTTTTCGGTGTTACGATTAGTTTTGTTAGGCACTCTAAAAACAGGCGGCGGCCGGATTCGAACCGGCGAATAACGGTTTTGCAAACCGTCGCCTTAGGCCTCTTGGCTACGCCGCCAGATTTCAATTGTCCGGAAGTTTACACATAATTATGCCATTTTACAATAATATATAACATTTTAGAGCCATTTTATAATGAACATTTGCAAATTTTTTGCAATATTTGTATAGACGAAAGCGTCTGGTTAATATGGTGAAAGACTAACATTATTATAGGAATTACCTGATATTCTAAGGTTTAACCGTATAAGTCGATGAATTTGAAATTTACCGAGAGCAGGGAGAAAAATAAAAAAACATTAAAATTGTTAACATTCGAGCCGTTAGTTTTGCCTTTTTATTCTAACTTCTTGTCGTATAATGAGATAAGTTTGAACAAGTATGATTGATGGAAAGTATAGATTTAATTATTGGAGAAGAATTGCTATGTTTTTCAGATTACGGCCTGTTACGTTGTTATGCTGGATTCTTGGTATAGCCGTTGTTCTTGGTTTTACGGGAGCTTGTAGAAATCCTGAGCAATACAAGGCCGAGGCTGATAAGGAGGTCTATCAGATAATCGATAGCAAATGGCAGGGTGATTTTGGCTTAAAAACGAACTATATGGTCAGCGATTCCAATGAGTCAATGTCACCGAGTGAAAATGAAGTTATGGCAATGATACCCGACTCAGGCGTCCTGAGTCTTCAGCGTGCGGTAGAAATTGCTACAAGATTTAATCGTGAGTATCAATTTCAAAAAGAGGCACTTTACCTTTTGGCACTCGATTTAACACAGGCCCGACATCAGTATGCACGACAATGGTTTGGAACCATAGATGGTAGTTACGTGGACGATAAGAGTAATGGAGATGATGTTGAACTTACGACTTCAGGGGGTGTTAACCAAAGTTTTTTACTTGATGGAATATTATTTAATGTGGGTATTGCGATTGACTGGGCACGTTTTCTTACCGGCGACCCGAGAACAACGTTGGGTTCGATTTTGAGCGGCGATGTGACAATACCTTTGCTGGGGGCAGGGGCCGGCAAGACCGCAAGAGAAAATCTAACACAGGCTGAACGAAATGTTTTATATCAAATACGTATGTTTAATCGCTATCGTAAAACTTTTGTAGTCGGCATTATCAGTGATTACTATCGGGTTTTACAGCAGAAGAACTCCGCAACTATTGCTGAAGCAAGTTATCGAAGACAGGTAGAGTCAACAAATCAACTGAAAATGGAAGTTAATGTCGGTCAAAGGGCGCCTTCCGAAGCGGATGAAGCTATGCAGAGACTACTTAGCTCAGAGAATGCTCTTGTTACAGCCCAGCAGAGATATGAACAGGCTCTCGACAGGTTTAAGATAAGACTGTCATTACCGACCGATGCCAACATTACGCTGGACCAAAATGAGCTGGCGGCCCTTGAAGAAATCGGTATAAGCCAGCCGGAATATACAGAAACCGAGGCGATTGAAATGGCGGTAGCCCGGCGGCTGGACCTGGCTAATACAAAAAATGGTCTTGAGGATTCAGCACGTAAACTTGAATTGGCCGCTGAGGGCCTTGGTGTTCAACTAAATCTTATTGGAAGCGCCAATGTCAGTTCTGCGGATAAAACTGATTTTGACAGATTGCAGTTTCATCAGGGTCTTTATGAATTGGCTTATCAAGCCGATTTGCCTTTAGACCGAAAAAGCGAACGTAATGCTTATCGAGAGGCATTGATAACAGTGGAACGGCAGCGGCGTACTCTTGAGGAGGAAACGGAGAACGTCAAGCTGGATGTACGTCAGGCTTATCGTGATTTGGCCGAGACCGCAGAGACATACCGGATACAAAAAGTCGGCCTGGAGTTGGCCAGAAGACGAGTTGAAGAACAGAAGTTGCTGTTGGAATATGGGCGAGGTACGGTGAGACTTTTGCTTGAAACAGAAGATGACCTGGTTCAAGCCCAAAATGATCTTACGGGTGCCTTAGTCAATCATACGATTGCTAAAATGAGCTTTTTCCGGGATATTGGTATTTTACAGGTAAAGCCGGATGGCATGTGGGAGCAAAGAACACAATGAAAATAGAAAATCAAAATAAGAGCGGCCTGGGAATTCAACCTCAGAGTAGCGGAAACAGTACAAAACGAAAATGGATAATTCTACTTCTTATCGTAGCGGTTTTGGCAGTCTCGGGAATGGTGGCGAAGACGATAACGGGCAAGACAAGCATCGATACTTCAGATGGTGGTACCTTTACCGCGCGCCGGGATAATTTGACCATTACTGTTACTGAGGGTGGTAGTATAAGGGCACATAAATCAATAGAGTACAAATGTAAGGTTGAAAGAAGGGGAGGAGGAGAAGTATCAATTCTCAGTATCGTCCAGCCGGGCACTTACATTACTCAGGAAGATGTAGACAACGGTAAAATTCTCGTAGAGTTGGATTCTTCGGCTTTGAAAGAGCGATTGATATCAGAGGAAATGGAGCTTGCCGGTGACCAGGAGAGTGTGACTTCGGCAAGGGAGTCGTATGAAATTCAGGAAATAGATAATGAAAGCGCTATTGCGGAGGGTCAATTAAAATTGAGGTTTGCTTTATTAGACCTGCAAAAATACCTAGGTGCTGATATAGCGAATAGGCTGATTAAGGATGTAAATGATGTTTTGAAGACTACAAGAGGTAAAGTAAGTAAATCCAATGTCATACCGAATATGGACGTAGGTGACTTAGGAAGAGCAAATGGCAAATCGGTTAAAAATACGAACGAGGCGTTGAAACTAACGGAGCTTATAGCCCCGTTTATTGAGGAGGTTAGGAAAGATCCGAATTTATTGGCCGGCTCGGCTGCCGGGGAGGATTGGAAGAGCATGCAGGATAATATTGTCATGGCCGAGGGACAATTGAAAACGGCAGAAGACACTTTAACCGGCACCAGAGAACTTCACGATGCTAATTATGTTTCCGACCTCGACCTGCAAAGGGACGAGCTGACTGTTGTAAATCGTAAGTTTTCACGTGAAAGTTCCGAGGTATCTTTGAAATTATTCCTTGACTACGATTTTCCTAAAAGTGCCGAGCAGTTTCTCAGTGACTATATCGAGGCCGGTCGCAGTTTGCAGCGGACATACGCACAGTGCCGTTCAAGACTGGCGCAGGCCCAGGTGAGGTTAAGTACTGCACAGCAGAGGTATAACAGGCAGGCAGAGCAGGTCAGAGAATTAAAGGAGCAGATAGAGTTTTGTACTATTAGAGCAAAAGCTCCGGGTCTGGTTGTATATGGTACCGGCGGTAGTGCAGACATGTTTAGAGCTATGCGAGGCCGAGGTGGTGGAATGAGTAGCGGAATCATTGCTGAAGGTGAGGTCGTTACTGAGGGACAAACAATTATATCAATGCCTGATACTGCCACAATGGTTGCTGAAATCAGCGTTCACGAGACAGAGGTTGATAAGGTTCGTCCGGGTCAGCCTGCAACCATTGTTATGGATGCTTTCCCCGACAGAGTATTTCAAGGCGAAGTGATTGAGGTAGCGCCATTGCCTGACCAGCAACGCGGCTGGATGAATCCGGACCTTAAGGTTTATGAAACTTTGGTGAGAATAGATGGCAGTCATGATTTTCTCAGAAGCCGAATGTCGTGCAAAGTCACTATTCTGGTTGCGCAAATTAAAGATACTGTAATTGTGCCTATTCAGGTAGTTTCTAATCGAAGTGGTAACAAAGTATGTTTTGTTAAGACTGCCCAGGGTCCTCAGGAGCGTGTAGTGCGGACAGGGCTTTTTAATGATACTTTTGTGGAAATTGTCGAAGGTTTGGAGGCCGGTGAGGAAGTGCTGCTTAATCCTTCAATGGTAGTCGATAGATTTAGCGGTTCGGGTATATACGGACAGCAGCAAGCAATACCTCAGGAGAGACCTAAGTCGGATACCGCTGATGCTAATGATACAGGAGCTCAAGGCCGACCGGATGATCAAACAAGGAGGAGAGGGGATAGGACCAGGGATGGGGACAGACAAGGCATGCGTGGTGAGAGACCGGCCGAGGGTGGGCAATCACCCTGGGGTGCGGGGCCACCGCAGGGCAGACAATTTCAGCTAACGGATGATATGATTGATAAAATAATGAAGGGTATTTCGATGGCCGACCCGAAAAAAGCTAAAGAGCTGGAAGAACTGCGTAAAAGTGATCCGGAAAAGTTCAAATCAGAGCTTAGGTCGCATATGCGTAATATGATGAGGCAAATGATGCGGCAGGGTGGAGGTGGTATGATGCCGGGGCAAGGACAGGGACCAAGACAGGGACAAGGTAATGCAGAAGGTAGAAGAGACCGTTAATTTTGAGACAGACAAGCCAATTTTGGTAATGGAAAAGTTATGTAAAAACTACCATCTTGGTACGGTAGAGTTGCGGGTTTTACGCGAAATAGACCTTGCAATTACCAGAGGCGAATATGTAGCTATCATGGGGCCCAGTGGCTCAGG
>JASFVS010000031.1:0-14884 GCA_050049715.1 Phycisphaerales bacterium | reverse complement strand
CCCGGCAGAGCAACACGAGTAGGTTTCTGTGAAGCTTTCGGAAACCAAGGACCCTTTTATAACTTTTTTGGAATAAACAGCCAAGATGGTTTAGTTGGTATAGTCAACTTTAAGGGTGATCTCGATGTGTCCGGTACTTATGTAGGAGCATTCACTGTTGGGGAATGGGTATCAGTAAGAGCGGACCTTGATTTCACCACGCTTACCGCCGATCTCTGGTTAAACGGCGTACTTACAGTAACTGATTTCCCCATTTTACCAAAAGAACCCGATATACCGGGGCGTGGTATCATCACGTTAAATAAATGGGGCGTCACAGAATACAACTGGCTTGGTGGAGGTACTGGAGTGATATATGTCGATGACGTTAACCTCAGTATAATTCCGGCCCCGAGCGCCATTTTACTTACCAGTTTTGGAACATGTCTCATCGGTTGGCTGAGAAAACGTAAAAAACTTTGAAGTATCTGTCATCTACTATTTACAAAGACCGTGAATATTTACTATGCTCACGGTCTTTTATTCTTCCAGCAATTCCTCTCAAAGCCCATTAATCACAATCCGACTCGTGAAATATAATATCAAATCCAGTATAATTCACTAATATGAGTTTATCCCAGGACATAAAAAATAAAGGCCTGGAATTGGGTTTTGACTTGGTTGGGATAACAGATGCCTCACCTTTTAATTCCGAGCAGGCAGGACTGTTATCTGACTGGTTAAATAAGGGATACGCAGCAGATATGAACTATATGCTCAGAAATTTCGAGAAGCGTACCAACCAGGCCAAACTTTTAAATAATGCAAAATCGGTAATCTGCGTCGGCCTCAATTATAAGCCACCGAAACACAAGTCCACACCTCCACATTCCACTGAACTCTTAGGCAAAGTAGCAAATTATGCCCAGTACGAAGATTATCACCTGTTTATAAAGAAACAATTACACAAACTAACCGACTTTATTATTTCTATAACTGAGGCCGGTCATAAATTCAAAATCTGTGTTGACTCGGTACCTCTGGCCGAGCGAGCGTTGGCCGTTCGGGCGGGATTAGGTTTTATTGGGAAAAACCATATGCTAATCAATCCCAAACTCGGTCCGCAAATCTTCCTGGGCGAAATAATAACAACTCTAAAACTCCCGATTGACAAGCCGGCTTTTTGTCATCCCGAACATAACGAAGCGAAGTCGGAAAATCTATCTAAAAAGATTAAATGCTCATCCTGCAATAAGTGTATTAATGCCTGCCCAACAGGCGCTTTAGAACCGGATGGTCGATTTAATACAAACAAGTGCATCAACTACTTAACTATAGAACATAAAAGTGGAATAGCTGTCGAACTGGCGAAAAAAATAGGCGACCGGCTCTTCGGCTGTGATGAATGTATTCTTGTATGTCCATATTACGAAGACGCACCATCCTGCAAAAACGAACAATTTAAATTTTACCCTGAAAGAGCAAAACTCGATTTGGACCGGACTCTGAATTTAAACCAGCAGGACTTCGATACAACATTTGCGGATTCTCCAATTAAGCGTACCGGCCTCGAGCGGCTAAAAAGAAACGCCGGAATCTGTAATGAAAATATTAAAAAATCCTCACATTATTCCTGTTAAAATATCCAAGCGGATGATTATAAACACAGGACATACTGCTTCTAACATTGGCTAATTGGTGTACAAAAAACGAGATGAATCAGGGGGCAAGGAAAAAGTCGGTTTCACAGGAGGGAACTTCGCTGCCTCGATATATGTCGGTATCCTGCAGCGTATATATATCATCCTCTGAAATACCAATAAAGCGTGTTTTCAAAAACCTAACACAACCGTCACCAAACAAAACGTTTTGGCCGCGGCGGTCGTGATTGACACTGTTAAGAGTCAACAACTTCCTGTTTAAGCGTAGCCTAAGCTGCCTGGAAAAATCCTCCGGCAGTTGTTCAAAAAGAGGATTCCAGTCTGCCATCAGGGCTTTTCGACACATCAGCTTACCGCCTTTTGTTGAACGGCATCTTATCTGGAAACTGTAGGTAATATGCTCTCTGCCGGGAAAATCCTTTAATTTTTTAATTTGTAAATCTGTAAGTTTCACAGGCTTTTCACCTTTACTGCCCGGGCAGACAAAGTTATTCATATCAACGTAATCATTTTTCGCCAAAAGATAAACATGTCGAGTATTGGATTGATTCTCCTCGCCCTGGTAGCCAACTTTCCACCAAGGTGCTCCTACCGCGGTCGCTACAGCAGGAAGCCGGCCGTCATTGTCGGAAATGTAATCGCTGATTCCCCGAAAGATGCTCCCCATCTGCCTTTGGCAACGTTGCTGCCAGGACTTTTGGCGTGAGGCACTCATCGCAGGAACTAAAACTCCAACGATAAGCATAATCGCCGCCGCCACCGCCGCCACTTCGCTAAAATTACGCCAGAAACTAACCTTGGTAGTAACTTTCTTGGTTTGTTCGGTTGCAAGCAATTGTTCGAGTTGATGTTGGCCCAAATCTCTAAGATTATTAGCCTGCAAAATAGTACGCTCTACCAGCTCATCCGGACAATCCTCAAGCTCTAAGCTATCAAGCGGTGAAAGAGCGACTTTGAATTTTGCGTGGATTTTTGCAGCTTCTTCATTAGAGTTGATAAGGGCTTGAGCTTCGGCATTCTCTTGTTCTGATGTTAAACCAATACAATAATCTATTAATAGCTGTTTCTGCTCTTTATTAAGACGATTCATTTAGTTTCTGTGCTCCCAATCGATGCCTTCCACTCTTTTGCAAAACGGCCCACCGCCGTGTGCAACCTACTTTTCACCGTCCCGATAGGTATACCCAAAATCTCGGCCATTTGTTTGTAAGAAAATCTGTTAAAATAAGCCAAAATTAATATTTTCCGCAGGTTTTCCGGCATATCCGCTATAATCCGCCTGACTCGCGCAGCCGTTTCATCCTTTTGGAGCTCTTCGTAAGGCATTGTGTTATCAGAAGTAACGGTATTCAAAATATCGTCGAATGATAAATCCTCCATATCGGCCATTGTTCCTATAGGGATAGCATTTGTTCGCTGCCATTTACGAAGGGCATCCTTTGCTTTATTAGCGGCTATTGTAAACAGCCAAGGCCTCAAAGGACGTTTCTTATCGAAACTCTCCCGGCTGGTAAATATCTGCAGGAACGTCTCCTGAAATACGTCTTCAACGAGTTCCCGTCGGTTTAAAAACAACCGCAAAAACGCATATAAGCCGTTTTTATAGCGATTAACGATTTCACGAAATGCAGCTTCCTCACCTTTTGCATATCGTGTCAAAAGCTCGCCATCGGTTAGTTTTTTCAAATCAGAAGGCATATCTTTAACATTCAAAAAATCTCAAAAACAATGTTATTATAAGCAATTTCCGACCATATTAAAATCCTAATCAATAACAATTTATACCAATTCGGTAAAAAATAACTTTTTCTACTTATACATAAATAAGTGCACCAACAAATATTCATAAGAAAAACTCACTACGGAGACAATCTCTAAACAGAATCCCAGGTCCTATTGCCACTAAGGAAATAAAGGATAATAAACTTGACAGAAAAGCAGTCTTTTTGCTATAAAATATACATATTAAGAACCTAATATTTTCGGTTCTTAGGATGTAAATTCCTTGTGATTTTCCGATATAAGGAGGAGCTAATGTGGGGGAGGACACAAAATCTCTGCGGTAGCTGAAAGTTCCATAATGAAAATATTTCACATCTAAAATACCCATCTATTTTTAAGGAGGATTATTATGTTGAGAAAAATTATTTTCCTGACTTTCTTTATTTTAATGATAAGTTTTGCTGTGAACTTAGCAAACGCCAAGCCACTCCAGCAAGACAGCAACCCAGACGGAATTGTTTCAGTAGAAGCTGAGCATTTCGATGATAATGTAGCCCAGGGAGGCAATCAATGGGAGCAAGTCGGCCCAACCGATGGCTTTACCGGGATAGCCGGTATGCAGGTTAGTGGTGGGGGCTCTATAAATGAGGACTACGCCGCCAACAGCCCACGTCTTGACTACGAAGTAAACTTTGTCAAGACCGGCACGCACTATATATGGGTGCGAGCCTGGGGTGCCAGCGGAAATGACGATTCCTGCCATGCCGGTCTGGACGGCCAGGAAATAGATACTTCTGACCGAATGAGTGGATTCAGTGAGACTTATGCCTGGTCCAACAATACTATGGACAATGCAGCCTCCACTTTTGATGTTCCCAGTGTCGGAGTCCACACTTTGAATATCTGGATGCGTGAGGATGGTTTGATTATCGACAAGATTGTGTTAACTACCAATCCTGATTACACGCCGACAGATGATGGACCTCCAGAAAGTGTACGCGGCCCGCTCGTATGGGCATCTATTCCGAATCCTGACGATGAAACTATAGATGTGTCGCGGGATGCAATCCTTAGCTGGGAACCAGGAGCAAGCGCCGTAACGCATAATGTTTACTTCGGAACAGTTTTCGACGATGTCAACAATGCCGACATAAGCAATCCACTTAATGTACTTGCCGCCCAAAACCAGGAGCAGAATACCTATGATCCCGGCCGTCTCGAATTCGGACAAACTTATTACTGGCGGATCGATGAAATCAATAACTCAGACCCGAATAGTCCGTGGAGAGGCAATGTCTGGAGTTTTACAGCTGAAACCTTTGTATATCCTATACCCAATGAGATGATAATCGCAACAGCATCCAGTAATGAAGAAGGTAAAGGACCTGAAAATACTATAAATGGCTCGGGTCTGGATGAAAGTGGTTTACTACACGGCAATATAAGTGTGGACAATATGTGGCTGAGCAGCCGAGATGGAAATCAACCTACATGGATTGAATATGAGTTCGACAAGATTTATAAACTTAATGAAATGTGGGTATGGAATTCTAATGACAGCCTGGAAAGAGTAATCGGATTAGGATGCAAAGATATCTCCATCGAATACTCTATCGATGGCAATGACTATATAGCATTAGGAACCACTCATGAATTTGCTCAGGCAGTCGGTGCCTCCGACTATGCTCACAACATTACCATCGATTTCGGTAATGTGCCGGCTAAATATGTCAAACTTACAGTACATAGTAACTGGGGAGGAATCCTAAACCAATATGGTCTAAGCGAGGTTCGCTTCTTCCATATACCCATCCACGCCCAAGAACCAAGCCCCGATTCCGGAGCAATAGATGTGCCCCTGGACACAACCCTTGGCTGGAGAGCTGGAAGAGAGGCGGCTGAACATAATCTATATTTTAGCGACGACATGCAGGCTGTGATAGATAATAATGCCCTCGCCGCGACACTGACCGACACTGCCTATGGCCCACTACCGCTCGATTTAGGCAAGACTTACTACTGGCGAATCGATGAGGTCAATAATGTCGAGGCTACCAACATCTGGCAAGGTAGTCTTTGGGATTTCACAACACAGGAATACTTTGTTGTGGATGACTTTGAGGATTACAACGACTATGAACCAGAAAGAATATTCGATACATGGGTAGATGGATATGGCAACAATATGAATGGTTCGACAGTTGGCTATCCTGATCCTGATTTTGCGAATGGAGAACATTTCGTAGAAACAACCTTTGTCCATGAAGGTATCCAGTCAATGCCTTACTTTTACGATAACTCAACCGCCGGGAACTCCGAGGCGGTTATGAGGTTAAGTTCTTTACGCGATTGGACTCAGAATGGTATCGGCACTTTATCACTCTGGTTCAGGGGTAACCCCGAAGGTTTCACGGAAGACCCGTCCGGCATCTATACGATAACAGCTTCCGGCACTGATATCTGGGGTACAACCGATGAGTTCCGTTATGTTTTCAAACAATTGTCCGGACCGGGAACAATTATAGCTAAAGTGGAAAGTGTTGAGAATACAGACCCCTGGGCCAAGGCGGGTGTTATGATTCGCCAGACGCTTGAACCGGACTCGAAATTTGCCGCAGTATATATCACACCCGGAAACGGATGCAGATACCATGCCAGACTGGTTCCAGCCGCTGATGCTACGAGCGACACATCTATAGCAACCGATGAGCAAAGGGCAATTGTTGCCCCCTACTGGGTTAAATTAGAGCGTGATGCCAGCGACAACTTTAACAGCTACTATTCCAGCGATGGAGCAAATTGGCAAGCAATGGCATGGAATCCTCAGAACATTCCAATGCCTCCGGATGTCTATATAGGTCTGGCATTGACCAGCCACAACGCCAGCTTAACATGCGTAGCTGAAATTTCTAACGTCCAAACCACCGGTACTGTAAGTCCGCAGATATGGACACAACAAGCTATTGGTGTAGAAATGCCGAGTAACAATGCTGAGCAAATGTATGTCGTTCTCAACGAAAATGCTGCAGTTTATAATGATAATCTCAACGCGTCACAGATAGATGACTGGACACAGTGGAACATCAATCTGCAGGAATTCGCTGACCAGGGCGTGGATCTTGCCGATGTCGACACTCTTGGAATTGGATTCGGTGACAGAGATAATCCGCAACCAAACGGCACAGGTTTAGTATATTTAGATGATATTCGGCTGTATCCTCTGCTGTTACCAGAATCCGAGTTAGAACCAGCACCGTAAATCCGGATTCACGTGTGAATTAAAAACTGTGTGTTAAAAGTTATTGTTGAGGTATTCCGGCCTACCATCGTCATTATCGTAGGTCTTCGAATCTTCGGTCTCAGCGTCAATTCTAACTCGTCCGATGCGCTCAGCCTTTTTTGTATTGCTATCAACAGTAACCAAAATCGAATTTATTTTGACATCACCCGTAGCAATTTCAAACGGGAACGGCATCTGGGTTCTGAATGACTTTAAGACACTCTCGACTCCGCGGCCGAGCACCGAATCGTGAGCTCCGGTCATACCGATATCAGTTATATATGCGGTTCCCCGAGGCAGTATCCTCTCATCAGCAGTTACGACATGGGTGTGAGTGCCGAAACATAAGCTGGCCCTGCCATCGAGATGATAACCCATAGCAATCTTTTCACTCGTAGCTTCGGCGTGGAAATCAATGATTATGATATCTGCATTCTCTTTAATTTGCGGCAGGATTTTATCAATAGCATTATATGGACAGTCCGCCGCTTTCATAAAAAGGCGGCCTATGAGAGCAACTACTGCAACAGTAGGCCCCTTGCCGGTTTTGTAAAACGCAACCCCCCTGCCGGCTGCAAGTTCGGAAAGATTCGCAGGCCGAGCAATATTCTCAGCCGTCTCCAGAATTTTAATTATTTCTCGTTTACGGTAAGCATGGTCACCTAATGTAATCAGGTTAACACCGTAACGTATTAGTTTGTCATAGATCTGCTTAGTTAAGCCTGAGCCGCCGGCTGCATTTTCAGCGTTCGCTATTACACAGTCAATGTCCAGCTCTTTAACCAATGGCTTAAGCTTATCGGCTATAATACGTCTGCCGGGCCGACCTACGATATCACCAATACAAAGTATATTTATTTTCATAGCTCGTTCTTAGTATTTAAATACACACGTCAATTGAGTTTTTTACTTTGCATACTCGACACAACGAACTTCACGAAGTAATGTTACCTGGATTTCTCCGGGGTAGGTCATTTCACCTTCAACTTTAAGGGCAATGTCACGCGCAGTTTTCATTGCCGCCTCGTCGTCCACCTGGTCGGCGCTGACAATAACGCGAATTTCTCTGCCAGCCTGAATTGCATACGCGTTTTCGACACCTTTAAAGCCACCGGCAATCTCTTCGAGTTTTTCCAACCGTTTGATATACCTTTCGAGTGTTTCTCTTCTGGCACCAGGACGCGAAGCGCTGATTGCATCGGCAGCCGCCACCAGCGGTGTATAAGGATTATCAGGCGGGATATCACCATGATGCCCCGCAACGGCATTAAGCACTACAGATGATTCATTGAAACGCTTAAGGTAATTCGCACCTATAGTCGGGTGATTGCCTTCGACATCGTGATCAATCGCTTTACCAATATCGTGGAGCAGTCCTGCCCGTCTTGCCAATGAGCTATCAAGCCCGAGTTCCTCGGCCATTACCTGAGACAGAAAAGCAACTTCAACACTGTGACGAAGAACATTTTGACCATAGCTTGTTCTATAGCTCAAAGCGCCTATTAAACTAATTATCTTATTACTCAATCCTCTAACGTTGGTCTCAACAGCAGCATCCTTGCCTATCTGCAATATCTTTTGATTGACATCTTTTTTAGTCTGAGCAACAAGCTCCTCTATTCGGGACGGATGTATTCGGCCATCCTGTATGAGACGTTCCATTGAAATACGTGCAACCTCACGCCTGACAGGACTAAAACCGCTTACGACAATCATTCCCGGAGTATCATCGACAATAACATCGACACCGGTAGCTTTTTCAAAAGCACGAATATTGCGCCCCTCTCTACCTATAATTCTGCCCTTCATATCATCATTCGGTATCTCGACAGTTGAGACGGTTACATCACAAGTATGCTCGGCGGCATAACGCTGGATAGCCGTGCTGATTATCTCCCGGCTTTTTTCGCTGGCAGTTTCATTAGATTCTTCAACCTTGCGTTGAATCAAAGCTGATATCTCGTGCTCACACTCATCTTCAAGACGCTTCAAGAGCAGATTCTTGGCCTCCTCAATGTCCATTGCGGTAATCTTAAGCAACTGGTTCTTCTGCTGTGCCATTAGTACTGAAAGCTGCTTTTCCTTTAGACTAACATTGTGCAGTCTTCTATCAACTTCCTGCTGCTGTTGTTTCACGGCTTTTTCGCGTTGTTGAAGCAGTTCCGTCTGGCGGTCAAGTGAATCCTCGCGCTTGGTTAATCTCATTTCATTTTCGTGCAGTTCGGCACGAATTTTATTAGCCTCGGAAGTAAACTTCTCCTTTCTCTTTATTGTCTCAGCAGCAGCATCAATCTGAGCAGACTTAATTATGTTCTCAGCTTCTCTTTTAGCACCATCAATTTGCCGCTGAAGGTCCTGCTCAAAGGTTTTGGCCTTTGCCTTGGAAATCATCTGATAAATGATGACAGACAGGCAAATCCCCAGAACAAATGCAATAACGGTAATCGCCGCAGCCGGCAGCATCCCGATTTCCATGATTATGGTGTTCATAATTCATACCTTTCCCTTGCAGTTGCATAGAGTTAAAAATGTCATACAATTAGGGTAGATTATGGTTTGGAGGTAGAAAAGCTTCAAAAATTGGTGGTGATTAACGAAATCCTTTTCGCAAGAGCGCAATATCAGCTACTCGCAGCTAAAACTCCATGTAACAGCGACTTTTTCGGCATCAAAAAAACTGCCTTTTTTCTACAATTTGCTGATTCTATGCTCAATATCCAAACTCCCTCGCAGATAAGCGAACGCTTTTTCAAGCAGGTCTCGTTTCACACTAAATTCACTTCAGCGCTATATAAAAAGCTAACATCAAGGCTTCATTTCTAATTCAAGCGCTAAAATTATTTTTGTAACTTAACTACCTTAAAAGAAAAGGCTTATAAGCCATTCCTCTTTAATATGCCCCTCTGCAAAGTTCTGTAAATTACCAAAGAAGAAACGGGACAAACCACAATCTCGTTCATCACAAGCTGTTTAGTCTAAAATCACAATAAAGTATCTTCGGTAATCGGTCAAGAAAAATTTATTAAATTAGCTGATTTAAACTCTAAAAACATCAAAGAATATCCCAGCTCGAACGAAAAACAGAGGTATCAAACAATAAGAAGGAAATTCCGAAAAAAAGCCCTTTATCAGCGTAAAATCCAGGCAAAAAGACATTTAATCCTTGACGAGGAGCCGATTAATCGATATAAATATAACTTAGAAGGCTTTTACCCTTATGAAATTAGTTTTATGTAAAGTTGAAGAGTTGGGTTTTGGTCTTTTACAGGGGTGAGTGTGTAGCTCTTACACGTGTGCGTAGATAAGGAAGGAGGCGGCATCAACAAGCCACCATAAACCAACTATTTACAAGATTATCATGCTCCCTACCGTTTCATCAAAAGGTGATTTATAGTCGTTGAAAAAAATCAATCTTTTATTATGCAGTCAATACGCAATATTATTTTACTATCGTGAGTGATAAGGAGATTCGTTATGTGCAGAAAATTAATTTCTTTGGCTTCTTTCGTTTTGGTACTGGGCCTAACCATTACTTCTGCCTCCGAAGGTACCGTAATACAGGATGACTTTGAAGCTGATACTGTGGACCTTACTAAATGGAGGCTTATTAACGGTTCAGGCGTTAGTATAACTCAAAGCGACGGTCGCGTATTTTTTGACCGGCCGGTCGAGCAACTCAACTACCTGGCCACCGTTGGTCAATTCGACCCAGAAATAACACCGCTGACTATCAGTGGCTCGGTCACATTGGCCGCCAACGGCGACATGGATGTTTGGACAAGAGCGAACATTATCGCTAATACAGGCGGCGGACCGGCACACGTACTTGACAGCGGCATACGTATCAACTTTTGGCAGGATGCTGTGGATTCAGGCTGGCCACCCAATTTGGACATATTAGAGAAAACCGCAGGGACCTGGCCATGGGACACTGAGATATCGGACGGAGCCAATATTCCCGGCGATGATGAAGTCACGGACTGGGATTTCATAATTACAGACAACGGTGAAACAATTACCGCCATCTTTACTCAAACAAGTGACCCAACCAATACCCTTTCACTAACTGGAACAAGCACAACAGACTTCGACACTGATTACATAGCATTCACTGTAACCCAAGGCTATCTTAATGAAGTAACCATACAAATTGGCGACCCAGACCCGTATGCATCTCACCCTACTCCTGAAAACGGCACAAGACATTCCGAGACGTGGGTTAGTCTTGGCTGGCGAACGGGAGGTTTAGCAACATCACATGACGTGTACCTCGGCGAAAATTTTGAAGATGTAAACGAAGCCACTCATGACTCGGAGGTGTTCCGTGGCAACCAAACTCAGACTTTCTACAGTGCAGGCTCTCCTGATTTTGCTTATCCTGACGGTCTCATTCCAGGTACAACGTACTACTGGCGAATCGATGAGGTCAACGAAGCCGAGCCGGACAGCCCATGGAAAGGCCCGGTCTGGAGCTTTTCGATTCCCCCCAAGACAGCCTACGACAATTTCCCGGCCAACGGCGCCAGATTTGTAGATTCGGATGTGACTCTTAGGTGGGCAGCAGGTTTCGGTGCAAGATTACACACTGTATATTTTGGCGACAACTTCGACGATGTAAACGATGCAGCCGGAGGTCCTTTCCAGGGAATAGCAAACTTCACTCCGGGAATCCTTGAACCGGAGAAGACTTACTATTGGCGTGTTGATGAATTCGATACAGCCGAAATACATAAAGGTGAAATCTGGAGCTTTACTATTGCCAAGGAAGGTGGAGGTGTACGAGGGGACTATTACAGAGGTACGGACTTAAGGGATTTATCGCTGACCCGCACAGATGAAGAAATCAACTTTAGCTGGGCGGACGGCACAGCACCGGACGAAACACTAAGCGATGATAACTTCTCCGTCAGATGGGCCGGTGAGCTGGAAGCGGCATTTACCGAAACCTACACATTCTATACCAACGCCAATGACGGTGTGCGTTTGTGGATAGACGGCCGGCAGATTATCAATCGCTGGACAGATGCAAGCCAGGAAGACAGTGGAACAATCGACCTTGTCGAAGGAAATACATACAGTATTGTAATGGAAATGTATGACAATAGCGGCAGTGCCACAGCACAACTTAGCTGGGAAAGTCCATCTACGCCCAAACAGTTCGTTCCGCAGGCGGCACTGTCACTGCCTGTAAAGGCAGGCAGCCCGTATCCTTATAACGGCGCTGCAGAAGTAAAGCAGGTATTAACTCTTGGGTGGAGAGCCGGAGACCATGCTGCTTCACACCAAATTTATTTCGGCACTGACGAAGAGGCTGTACGGAATGCCAGCACAGGTTCATCAGAATATAAAGGTATCAGGTCTCTTGGTTCAGAAAGCTACGACCCGGGACAACTCGAGTGGGGCACCACTTACTATTGGCGCATCGACGAGGTCAACAACACCAATCCCGATAGTCCCTGGACAGGTAATATCTGGAGCTTTATGACGGCTGATTTTCTTATCGTGGACAACTTCGAGGATTATAACGACTACGAACCTTACAGAATATTTGATAAATGGACAGACGGCTTCCTGATTGCCACAAACGGCTCGTTAATAGGTTATGAAGAACCTGATTTTACAGCAGGAGAGCATTTTGTAGAGACTACGATCGTACACAGCGGCTCCCAGTCGATGCCGTACTTTTACGACAACAGCACGGCCGGAAATTCCGAAGCAACCCTGACACTTGATAATCAGCGTGACTGGACAGAGAGGGATGTTAGTACATTAACACTATGGTTCACAGGCGATTCGGCGAATACTGCTGAGTCGATGTATGTTGTTCTCGACAGCAGCGCTGTAGTTTATAACAATAATCCTAACGCAGCGTTGATAACCGAATGGACTCAATGGAATATCAACCTGCAGGAATTCGCAGACCAGGGCATAGACCTTACTGATGTCAATACGATTGGCCTTGGTTTTGGCAACAGAAGTAATCCACAAATTGGCGGCTCTGGTTTGGTTTTTTTCGATGATATTCGCCTATATCCTTCACAGACGCCTTAAGCTGATGTGATGATATAGTAAATTTGTATCAAAGAGGGGCTTATACAAATTCAGTATAGGCCCCTCTTTTTAGTGGTTCCGTTAAAGTACACTGAATTTCCGATATTGAGTCAATTGGAGTCGTATCTTCGATTCGGATTGATAATACGGAATTCTTCCCAAAACCAAACGGAAACTCTTCAAGAAAACGTGGATTATCTTCGGAAAAAGCGATAAAATCCTTGACGATAAATCGGCAAATTTGGTATAAATATAGTTAGGAATAAATAGTATTCGCAGATAGATTCTTTGTGCTTTTTCAATAAAGGAGGAGTTGTTGCATGGGGTACAAAGTTATCGCAGGGACTTTGTACAGCTTAGTCATAATATTTCACATTTCATTTAAAAAGTATACAGTTCTGCAGGAAGGTTAAAAAAACTCTAACTTTACAAGTAATTTTATCTTTTAGGAGGAAACACTATGCTGACGGAAAAATTTATAAAAACTTTACTTTCTCTAATAGTAGTGCTGGTCTTTTCAACTAACGGAGCAATGGGAGCAAACATCTTATTCGTATCAGCAATGGAAGATGACCTTATGCCGGGGGACGACGCGATAAAGGCCTTCTTTGAAAGTCTTGGGCATACGGTAACCTACATTGACGATGACGATAGCGAGGCAGCTACGGAGAATGCAGCTCTTGCTTCAGACCTGGTTTACGTTTCGGAGTCGGTAGGCTCCGGAGACATTAAAAACGAAATTACAGAAATTCCGATTCCTATAATTGTAGCCGAACCCTATGCCTGGGATGAGATGGGATTAGTCACCGGTCAGGGAACCAACCAGCTATCTAATTCTGAGAATATTACGATTATAGACCCTCATCATCCTATGGCCTCAGGGTATAGCGGCGACACACCTGTTTTCACAGAACCTTCAGATATTCCAGTAGGTAGAGCCGGTGAAGGAGCAGTCGTCATTGCACGAGCTTCCGGAAACACAATGGAAAATTCAGATGTTTACTTTCTATACGAGCAGGGAGCAACTTTGGCCGTACCTGCGGCTGACGGCAGTGGAAGCGTAGCGGCAGGTATTCGTATCGGTTTCTTTACCGCCAGTCCTACAGCACAGCAAATATTGACCCAACAGGGCTTAGATCTTTTGGAAGCGGCGGTAAATTATGCACTTGGTCTCAGCCGGGAAGATGAACTTGCTACATCACCAACTCCCAGCAACGGAGCGATTAATGTACCATTGAGTACTTCATTGAGCTGGACACCGGGAGCGGGAGCCGCAAGACACATGGTGTACCTGAGCACTGATTTTGATGATGTTAACGAAGCGGGACCAGACTCTACTGAAGTTTTCCAGGGGACGGTGGATGTGAATAACTTTGGTCCATTATCACTTGAAGGAGGTACAACATATTACTGGCGTATCGATGAGCTTAGTGAAGGCGCAACCAACGGCTCACAGAAAGGGCATGTATGGACCTTCACAACCATTCCGTTGATTACCTACGACCCCCGTCCGGCAGATGGAGAAGAGGCATCCATACCATTAGTGCTCAGATGGACACCAGGAGGAGACGTACTGACGCATGAAGTGTACCTTGGTACTGATCCAACCGCTCTGGAGCATATCGCCACAAAACCCGCAGCCGATCCCACTTTCACTTTAAGAGGGCTTGAAATCGGACAAACATACTACTGGCGCATCGATGAGGTCAATAACGGCGTCACTTATACCGGTGAAATCTGGAGCTTTACAGTAACAAAGAGAGTCGTGAATATCTGGTTCGAAGCAGAAGAAGGCGAAGTCATGGATCCGATGTCGATTTTCCCCGCCCCGGATGGAACCGACCCTGTAACAGAAGCCGAAGGACAAGGCCAGCCATCAGGCGGTTCTTATATCGGAACCACTCCATCCTCTTCAGGCAACAATGACTTCTGGACATTAGATGGTGCATCCTATAATTTCACCGTACCTGGAGGAACGTATGCAATTTGGGCTCGGGTCAGTAATGTAGATGACGACTCGTTCTGGGTCAGCATCCCGGATGGTCAATATGATGTTCCTGTTGACCCAACCGGATGGATTATGTGGAATGGAATAAGCCCCGCTACTCCCGACTGGCACTGGGTGAGAGTCCACAGCGACGATGCTCCCGGCAACGCAGTTGTTAACTTTACCCTGGAAGCCGGAGAACAT
>JASFVS010000030.1:0-14951 GCA_050049715.1 Phycisphaerales bacterium | reverse complement strand
CCATCCCTCTTGGTGAAGACCTTAATGACCCGATACCGCTTGACCCTGTCGGCGCGGGTGGAACCGGTGTTTCACATTCGCCCCTGGAATTGGGAGGCAGTAATCCTGTGGAAAAGCCGAAGATTGAAGTTCCGAAGCCGGTAGAGAAAAAGCCGGCTGAAAAAATAGTTTCCGCAGACCGAATCGTGGGTGTAAAAACCTTCTTTACAAAACTTCATCCGGGTGCTATGAATTTCCTCGATGAACAAATTACAAAATGGTTGCATGAAAATCCGGGTATTTCAATAAAAAGAACAAATATCGTTACGGGCATGGTTCAAGCCAAAAAGACCGAACCTAATATTGTAATTACTGTTTGGTATTAGTATATCGCCTAAAACTTGTATGAATTGTTAATACTAACGTGGGTATTGTGTGTTGGGGGATTGCTTTGTACTTTCAGTCCATAGAGTTTTTCATGTGTTATAGTTTTGGAAGAGATTTCTTGCGCCCTGTTAAAAACGGGTGGTAATCCACTTTTCGGGTAGCCGGTAATGAAACTATATATAATAAATATACCTTTTTCTGGTGACATTTCGGGATTTTCACCTATGGCAGACTTGGAATTTTAGCCCTCAGCCGGTAAAAATTCTTGGCATAAGTTCTTGACATACGGTAGGATTTGCATTAATTTCCTACTTTTAACCGTATTGTGTTAGATTGTGATTTGAATATGTGAATTTTCTGGAGGTTTTTTGTGGCTAAAGAGCTAGCTCGGAAACTGATAAATGCGGGAGTTCATTTTGGACACGGTGTGAGCCGATGGAATCCGAAAATGTCTCCGTTTATTTTCGCAAAGCGTGGTAATATTCATATTATTGATGTTAAAAAAACATTAAAGGGTTTACTGATTGCCAAAAAACTTCTCGCTGAAGTGGTTTCTTCCGGCAAAGATGTTGTTTTTGTAGGGACGAAGAGACAGGCCCAAAAAGCCGCTGAGGCCGCCGCCGCAAAGTGCGGGATGCACTATGTTTCGCAGCGATGGCTTGGTGGAATGCTTACAAACTTCCGAACCATACGCTCCCGATTGCAGAGACTGGAGCAGTTGGAGGCGATGGCGGTTGATGGGACGCTCGACAGTGAGAGCAAAAAGCAGGCATCAAGGCTCAAACGGGAGATGAGGAAAATAAAAGCTAATCTCCAGGGCGTGAGGAATATGTCTCGTTTGCCCGGAGCTGTTGTTGTGGTTGATGCTAAAAAAGAATATCTTGCTTTACGGGAGGCCAAAAAGCTGAATATTGCGACCATTGGTCTTCTTGATACTGATTCTGACCCGGATACGGTTGATGTGGCAATCCCGGCCAATGATGATTCCATCAGGGCAATTGAATTGATACTTAGCGAGCTGGCCGATGCTGTGGCAATTGGAAAAACAATGGTTGCTGCCCGGCAGGAACCGGTTCAGCGTCCCAGGCGGGTTCGTTCAAAAAGGGCGGTAATGGCTCGTGCCAACGAAGGTAAAGCAGAAACTTCATCCGCATCTGCTGTTGAGCAAGGTTCAGCACAGGGTGCTGGTTCTTTGCAACAAAGCCAGACTAAGCAGCAGGATTCGAAGTAGAAAGGCATAATTCCTGATAGCCGGCCCTGGGTATTTAGCTGCCACTTGATTTAATACAAACGTGGAAATCCGGGGGGGAAAGATTCTCTTTTTAATGCAATAGGACATATAAATTACAGAAGTAGGAGTTTATTAAAATGGCGGATATTTCAGCTTCGATGGTTATGGAACTCAGGAAAATGACCGGGCAGGGAATGATGGATTGTAAAAAAGCCCTTCAGGAAGCCGACGGCGATGTTGAAAAGGCTAAGGATATATTGAGGAAAAAGGGGCTTGTTACCTTAGCCAAGCGTGCCGAGCGTGATACTTCCGAGGGTCTGGTTATATGCAAAAGCAGCGATGATGGCAAAACGGCGGCTCTTGCAACGCTTTGTTGCGAGACCGATTTTGTTGCTAAGAGCGATGATTTTATTGCAACGGCTCAGACTTTGGGTGATTATGCACTGGTTTGCTCTGCCGATGAGGGCACGGATAACCTTTGTGAGACCGTTATTGACGGTAAGAAATTTAACGATATTCTGACCGCGACGGTCAGTAAAACCGGCGAAAAGACACAGGTGGGAGATTACGCGAAATATAAAATCGATAGCCCGGGGCTTATAAGCACATATATTCACTTCAACGGCAAAGTTGGCACTATGGTTCAGATTGAAACCAGCGATGATAATGCAGCCGCAGCCGATGTGCTTAAAAAGACAGCTACTGATATAGCGATGCACATTACAGCAACCAAGCCTCTGGCGTTGGACAAAGACCAGATTGACTCTGAGACAATTGAGCGTGAGAAAGCCATTTTTGCCGAACAGGTTAAAAACAAACCGGCAAATATCATAGATAAAATCGTCGAAGGTAAGATGAAAAAATTCTTTTCAGAAAATTGCCTTCTTGACCAGCCGTTTGTTAAGGATGATAGCAAATCTGTTGCACAGGTTCTTGCCGATGCGGCCAAACAGGCCGGCGGAGAAGCTAAAATAAAGAGATTCGTGCGGTTCGAGGTTGGCTAAATAAGTGAATTTGATGTGCGTGAGTACGTAGTACGCTTATCGTGGCTGGTCAATCCGCTTTTGTCCGGTTGGTGCGAGATATTATATAAATGGAAGAAAGAAAATATAACCGCGTGTTACTGAAACTCTCGGGTCAGAGTTTTTGCGAGCCCGGCGGATTTGGTATAGACGGTTCTTACCTTGAGTCAATTGCCGGAAGAATATCAGATATTGCCAAGCTCGGTCCACAGGTAGCTGTTGTGGTTGGGGCAGGTAATTTCCTAAGGGGAGAAAGCTTTTCACAGGACAGTAACATACCGAGAAACACGGCTGACTACATGGGAATGTTGGCTACTATTATCAATGCCTGTGCGCTTCAGGAGACCCTTGAGAAGCTCGGCCAGCCGACAAGAGTACTAAGCGCAATAGAGGTCCCTGCTATGTGTGAGCGTTTTATTCGCAGAAGGGCGATTCGGCACCTTGAGCGCGGCAGGGTTACTATATTAGCGGGTGGGACCGGAAATCCTTTCTTTACTACCGATACCTGTGCGGCTTTGAGGGCTTCGGAGCTTGATGCCGACCTGCTCATAAAAGCAACGAAGGTCAAAGGTGTTTATAGTGATGACCCTGAAAAAAATCCGGATGCGCAGTTTTTTGAAGAATTACCTTATGAGCAGGTGCTAACGAAGAATCTTAGGGTAATGGACCATTCGGCAATAACTCTCTGCCGGGATAATAATATTCCTATTATTGTTTTGAATATTTTCGAGGAAGGGAACATAACCAAAGCTATTTGTGGCGAGCAAATTGGTACCAGGATACTGATGAAGTGAGGTTGAAGATGCCTGTTAAAGAAATTATCTCCGATAGTGAGTCTAAGATGAAAAAAGCCGTAGATGTTCTTCTGGATGAGTTGAAGTCCATTCGCAGTGGCATGGCTTCTACCGGACTTATCGAGAATATCAAGGCCGAGTTCTACGGAACACCTACGCCATTGAAACAGATGGCAACACTCGCAGCACCTCAAGTGGATATGATTGTAATTAAACCGTTTGACCCATCTTCGATTAAGGACATAGAAAGAGCAATCAAAGCCAGCGACCTGAGTATAGCTCCTATTATTGATGGAAAGATTATTAGACTTAATATCCCGGCACTTAGTGGAGAAAGAAGAAAGCAGCTTGTTCAACAGGCCAAGCAAACCGGTGAGCAGACGAAAGTCGGCATTCGCAATATCAGGAGAGAGGCCAATAAACAGCTTGAAAAACAGCAAAAAGATAAAGTTATTACCGAAGATGACCTCAAAAAAGGGAAAACACAAGTTGACGATATCACCAAGCAATACTCCGATAAAGTTGACGAATTAATTAAAAACAAATCTGATGAGATAATGCTCGATTGACGATGATAAAAGTGGCACAAAGTGTGGGCCATGTTTATTATTCAGTTAGGCGAGAACTTTTTTGGGGGTCAAAATGGTTCAGAGCGAAGAGCGACCCAAAGCCGGGCTGCGGAAAAAAACCTGTGTAAAGATACTCAAACTTGTCTTACCTCTGGTTGTTGTTCTGATTTTGCTGTTTTTTCTACTTGTGCCTGTATTCGTTTCATCCAAAAAAGGCAACAGTTTTATACTGGGTAGGATTAATAATTCGATTGACGGCCGGGTAGATTTCGCCGGTCTTTCAATGGGATGGTTTAAGGGTGTCAACATTTATGGTTTCAGCTTTGAAGATAATCTGGGCCGGATATCGGCGCAGGCAAAACAAATCTCGACAAAACCACATTATACTTCTGTCATCAAAGGCAATTTATCCTTTGGCGAGACGGTAATTGACCAACCGAAGGTAAACATTAATCTGGCAGACAGACCTGAGCCTGTTCCCGTGGGAACCGGCCTTGCCGCCCTTGTAATGGATATCGTTATCAATGATGGCAATTTTAAGGTGACCGATTCCAATGCCAGGACCGTTGAACTTTCGCATATAAATTCCAGTCTGAAATTACGCCCGCCGGGTAGGCAATCAGATTTTGATATTAAACTTGTCGTTGTGGGTAGTAGAGCTGAGCAGTCGCAAATTATCGCCAATGGTAAAATAAAACCTAAGATAACAAAAAGCGGCTTGTCACTAAAAGGCACCACGGGTGATGTGACTATAGGAGTAACCGGCCTTGATCTCGAATCTTTGGAGCCGATTTTTGAGCTAACCAAAACGGGGATTACAGCAAAAGGCCTGGTTTCCGCCGACGTGAAGGGTATCATCAAAGATGGAGATATCGAAAATCTAAGCAGTTTCATAAATGCAAAGAATCTGGATATAACCGGCCCGGCACTGAAAGGTGACAGGCTGAAGACCAATATGCTGGACGTTGTTGTAAGACTCACAAGCCGGCGGCATTTGATAAATATAGAGAAATTACGGCTCCACAGTGACTGGCTTGTTGCAGATGCCGGCGGAGTGGTTCCCACGACATTTAAGTCATGGTCTGACTTTCTAACGGCCGACTTAGGTTACAAACTTAATGCCGATTTCGAACTTGATGTCGATGAGGTTTTATCACAAATGCCTCATACATTCGCTGTCAAGGAAACCGCCAAGGTCACTTCAGGAAAACTGAGTGGAAGTGTTACCGCCAATCGCGGCAAATTAACAGGGCAAGTGAATTTAGCTGATTTGATCGGCACCGTTGATGGAAAAAGGCTTGCTTTGTCCGAACCGATTATCGGTAAGTTGCAAATTTCGGCTAATGATAAGGAAATTAACTTTGACTCGCTCAATGTGTCGTCTTCATTTGCACAAATCGATGCCAGCGGCTCGCTCGAACAAATAAAATGTGATGGTCAGGTTGACCTGGAAAAATTAATGTCGGAACTTGGGCAATTTGTAGATTTGGGTCAATATGAAATCGTGGGGTTGATTTCGGAGCAGGGGACGTTGTCTGTCAGTAAAAATAAGGTAACAGGTGCAGGCTCAGCACAGGTTAAAAACCTGAGTATTACTTCAGCCGAAGGTGTTACCGTTCAGGAACCCGGTGCCGAGGGCACATTTTCATTTGCTTTTGACAGACAGAGTAATGTACTGACAGTCGATTCTCTAAATGTGAATTCAAGTCTTGGCCAGATTGACATAGAACAGGCTATTATTCCAATTGATGAAAATTCACGGACATCTATGCAACTGGATATAACCGCCAGGAATATCGACCTTGCAAAAGCTAAGCCGTTTGCTGTTATGTTTGCATCTTTGCCCAGGGAAACGCAGATTGCAGGTATAGCCGAGTCGAAAATATCTGTAAGCTCAAAAAATAATGTTTATAAAATTATTCCCGACTCGACGAAGATTAAAGATTTAAAGCTCATTTGCCCCGGCCAAAAACCCTTAGAAGAGGACGAAGTCTCACTTGCTTTTGAAGCTGAAATTGCTCCGGATGGAACAACTATCAAAAATCTGCGACTGGAAAGCACCCAGATAAAAGTCGAAAAAGGTCAATTCACCCAAAAGACCGAGTCGGGCGAAACCGTGCTGTCAGGGCAGGCCGAACTTGATTACGACTGGTCGGCGGTGAGTACCGTAGCAGGGCCGTATTTGCCTGAAGGTCTAACACTGCAAGGTAGAAGAAAAGATACTGTAAGTTTTACAAGTGAATATCCCGTCAATGATTCAAATCAACTATTGCCCAATTTGACAGCCAATGCCACATTGGGTTTCGAACGTGCCGGTTATATGGGGCTTGATTTCGGTCCAACCGATTTTGATGTTCAAATGCACGATGGATTGTTAAAAATCGCGCCTGTGGAAACGACCGTTAATAGAGGCCAGTTCAATTTCGCAGGTCAGGTGGATTTCAGACAAAAGCCCGCATTATTACAAACGACCGAGCCGTTGCGGCTAATGAGGGATGTTCGAATCGATGACCGGACGACTCAGTTACTTTTAAAATATCTTAATCCTGTTTTTGCAGATGCTGTCGGTGTTGGCGGCACTGCTAATTTTAACTGCGAACGACTCGCAATACCACTTAGCGCCAATGATAAAAAAAGCATTGAGGTTATAGGCACAGTTTCGATGGAAAGGCTTAGCTTGCAGGCATCGGATTTGCTCGGTGCGATTCTTTCAGTTTTTGATGCAACTGTTCGCAGTTCGGATATCACTGTTCGTCCGACAAAGTTTGAGTTGCGAGGAGGTTTTCTCAGGTATGATGACATGCAGATGGATATTGGTGACAATCCGGTAAATTTCGGAGGAGTTATCGGCCTGGATAAGAGTTTGGATATGAATGTAACTTTACCTTATACTACCGGTGGCGAAACGTTTAAACTCGAGGGGGACAGAAGGGGTCAGAGGATTACAGTGCCGATTAAAGGGACGGTCGATGAGCCGGAGTTTGACCTGGGTAAACTTCTGGAGGGTCAGCTACAGAAAGAAATAGAGTACCATTTGCGCAGGGGCCTTGATGAACTGTTTCAATAGTTCGAATCAGTGTGTTCTGTTGTAATAATCGTCACGGGCCGATGAATAATCTTTGGTTAGCCCGTCATTTTTACGCAGGTTTCCACCTGAATCGACCGATATAACCTTGAAATGAAAGGGCATAGAGATGTTGACGCTTAAGGAGCTATTATCCACACCTACCGCGCAGCTCGGTAAGGCCGGGCGCTTCGCTGTCTTTCAGATAAAATTGTGGTCTCATTGTGTCCGACTTTTAAAGAAGAATTATGCAGGTCGTCAAGCAGCGGCCCTTTCATATCATACAATTTTCGGAATTGTTCCTTTAGCTATCGTAACACTTCTGATATTCCAGTTATTCCCGGCTTACAGCGATGTAGGCGAAAAGGTAAGAAACTTGGTTTATGAACAGCTCAACCTTTCAACTATTGAAATGACACTCGATGAAGAAGCTCCGGAAAAAACAGTGAAACTGACCGAATACATGGATGAACTGGTCGGGAAGTTTTTCACGGGCGTCAATAAAGGCTCGATAACCCTGTTCAGCGTGGCAATCGTTCTTTGGGCGGCGCTGGCTCTGCTTTCGACGATAGAAAAAACCTTCAATAACATCTGGCACGTTGCGCGAGGCAGGAATTTTCTGCAAAGGACGATTAATTACTGGGCTTTGCTAACGCTTGGCCCCCTGTTTCTTGGGATGGTTATATATGCCAATACTAGATATACAACCTTGGCAAGGTTACAACAAACCCTTCTGTCAAACATTGCTCCAACGTTGCTGTCTTATGTTGTTGCAGTTGTAGCATTTTTCTCTCTTTATTTCATATTGCCGAACACTAAGGTCCAGGCGAAAGCGGCCATCTGGGGTGCGGCTGTGGCGGCTCTGGTTTGGATTGCAGCTAAAAGTGTCTTCGGATATTGTGTAACCGAGCTAAGGCTGTACAGTACCGTTTATGGTGTGATGGCACTGGTTCCAATGACGGTATTCTGGATTCATATCACCTGGCTTACCGTGTTGTTCGGATTGCAGTTGACTTTTACAACTCAACATCTCAGGAGTCTTGATGCGGCCGAGATTGCCGCCGACAATAAAACCGAAGAGTATTTCATTGCCAACGACCTTACAGTTATGAATATCGTCAGGGAAATTATCCTTGCTTTCGAGAGGAACCGGGCTCCTGTTTCACCTGAGCTGATATGCAGCAAATTAGATATTCCCGCAGAGTTTGGCGACAAAATTCTCGACCATCTTGTCAGTAGAAGGCTGATAGCCAAAACTTCCGAACCCAAGGTCGGTTTCCTGCCTGTGAAAGACCCGGCGAATATCAGATTATCAGATATAGCCGAAGCGGTATCGGCCGCGGGCTTTGCGCAATCCACAGCCGAGCAATCGGCTTCTCTACAGCAAATAACCCAATCACAAAGAAGCGCACTGGCTCAATATAGCGTGAAACAAATTCTTGATTCCGACACGGAAAGTAATACTACTGAACCCAAAGTTTAGCAGCATTATAGATAAAAAATAAGCCGAAGAAAAATAGTGCCGCCGAGCAAACCATCAAAACTATTTTCATCCCGCGCGGCCCCATTAATACAGAACCTTTGAAGCTTGCCAGAGACAGAATTTGTAGCCAAATCAAATCCACAGACCAATGAGCCAGAGCAAAAAGGCCGAAGGCCCAAATTCCCCATTGTTTAGCCTGAGTTGCTAAAGCCAGCCCGACAGTGGCCCACCATATCAGAAAATATGGATTGCTGGCTGTTAGTATAATGCCTGCCAGAATCGGCCTGTCCGTAAAAGCCTTAGACTGGTTATCCTCTTTTGCTTTCAAACTCAACAGGCCCTGTATTGCCATAACTATCAGAAAGATACCGCCCGCCAGCCCTATTGCAATTTGTACTTTCGGGATTTCGAAGTATTTTCCCAGCCCAAGAATTATCAAAATCATCAAAGGAAATTCGATAATACCGTGCCCAACTGCCAAAAGTGTACCGGCCCAGCGATTGCGCGCGCCCATCTTTATGACAGATGCGGTTACAGGCCCCGGCTGCATCGCACCCGAACAGGAGATAATTAATACCTGAACTAAAAAAAGTAGTAATGCCACGATGTCACTCGCCGATGATTTTCACTAAAACTCTCTTTTTTCTTTTACCGTCGAATTCGCCATAGAAGATCCGCTCCCAGGGGCCGAAATCGAGTTCGCCGCCTGTTACGGCCACTACTACTTCCCTGCCCATTACGCTGCGTTTTAGGTGGGCGTCGGCATTGTCCTCGAAGCCGTTGTGATGATACTGGGAATATGGCTTTTCCGGCGCAAGGCCTTCCAGCCAGACTTCGAAGTCGTGATGAAGGCCGGCTTCATCGTCATTTATAAATACGCTGGCTGTGATGTGCATTGCGTTGCATAGCACGAAGCCTTCCTTTATGCCGCTTTCTTTTAAGCACTTATCGACCTCCGGAGTAATGTTAATATATTCGCGTCTGCGCGATGTATTGAACCAAAGCTCTTTTCTGTAACTTTTCATAGTTTTTGTTTCTCCCGGCCTAAAGTAAATTAGAGTTCGCTTTTTATTTTATCTAATCTTTTCCTGGCTTCTACGTCCGTAGCAAAGAGTTTTTCAAGCTCCTCACAGGGATAATCAGTGCAATATGCACAATTATCGATGCCTTTATCCTGTGCGCATTTTCTCATATTACACTTACTGCATCCTGAGAATAGTCTTCCGCTTTCTGACTTACACCCGTCGCAGTTGGTGACATCTTCAGGTTGCCTGGCTATACCGGCTCTCATATTGTACCTTTTTTCTTCATCCTTTTCCCTTGTTGCCAGGTAAATCGCACATTTATCACAGATTAGGCCGCAGTACGAAAGACTATCTTCCATTTTTAGACTCCTGTTTATAGTAAATCCACATTAAAAGGCAAACTCAGGTGCAATCTTATAGTCTTATCGAGGGATGCGACAAGCCAGCGTTTCACCGGCGTTATTTCTCCCAAAGATGCAAGAATATCACGGTCGATATCTTTTGTCGTTTTCTCGTCCTTCAAAAAAACATTAAGCGTATCCGAAATAACTTTCATTCTGTCGTAGAGGGGGCTTAGCTTAATATTACGCATACAGCATGTAAGTGGTTTTTCCGGGTGCAGGTTTCCGCCGATGGCCTTGAGGATAATAACAAGCACACCGACAAAGTCCCAGTGACACGGCATCAGCAGGTCTATGGCAACGGCCAGAGAAACTCCTGATTGATGACCATCAACTGTATCGTGTATAACGGTCTTGCTTGTTTGTTTGAGGAAGGCTAAGCTATCTTCGTAATGTTTCTGGGGTTGATATTTCTCAGGCTCATTAACGTTCACAGTCTCCATGGCCAGCCAATGATAGATATAGTTTGAGTCCAGGGCATGGCTAATCCTGTCGACTACCCGCTCAACCTGCCATATCTTAAGCGGGCTTGGTTCTCCGATAAAGCTTAACAGTTCATCTGCGGAAACGCCGCCGACATCCGATTTAATGCATTTAATTGTCGGATTCCTGCACCATTGCGAGAGTATTTGACGGGCGTTCTCCAGTTCTTTCCTGCGCTCGGGCGGCCGGTCCTGCGATTGCTCCAGGCAATGCCCGGCGGAGATAGACTTAATAATGTATTCTGCCTCTTTATCTGCTTCGTGATAGCATAATTCGAAACGAGTGATAATTTGCCTTAGTGCTGTCGTTTCGCTGTCCAAAGGGGATATTTTATCTTCCATTGCGTCGATTTCAGGGATTTCCTTATCTTCGAGATAGCTCTTATCATCAGGTGCATAGCAATTCAGCCAGCAGTGTCTTAAATTATCACTCATAAGCGAAATCCTTTTTAGGTGTTTTTTAGAAGGTTATGATAAACTTTCTCGATTGTATCGACCATAGTCTCCGGTGCAAACTTTTCTTTTACGGATGCTCTGCCGTTCTCGCCCAGTTTTTTTCTTAAGTTTTCATCCTCTATTAACTCTGCGCAGGCAGTTGTTAATTGCTCGATATTCTTAGGCTCAATAAGCCGGCCGGTATTGTCGTTTACCACTTCTTTTGCACCATCGACATCGAAGGAAATAGCCGGCCTACTGCAAAGCATCGCTTGTGGCAGTGTTCGTGCAAGCCCTTCCCGAAGCGAGCAATGGACGAGAATATCCGACGATTGTATTGCAAGGGGAATTTGGTTTGGCGGTAGAAGACCCGTAAATTTGAATTTATCAACTAATCCGAGTTCACGAACCTGTTGTTTGTAATGCTCTGAAAGATTGCCATCCCCGACGAAAAGCCAGATACACTTTGGATATTGCTTTGAAAGCTTTTTGGAAGATTCGATAATATATTCGTGGCCTTTCAGCATAAACAGCCGGGCGACCGTCACCAGCACAATCGCATCTTCATCGATTCCATATTTACTGCGAAAGTTTTTGATACGTTCCTGCGGGATTGGCGTTAGGAAATCCTCTTCATCTATGGCCGAATAAGCCGTAGTAAACTGTTCAGGCTTGCCTATTCCTGCGGTTGTTGCCTGTGTGGTCATCGCATCGGCGACGCTTATAAAAGAATCCGTCCTCTTAGCGGCGGATTTCTCGACGGCTATATAAAACTTGTTCAATAACTGACTTTGATAATTATGAAAGGCAAGGCCGTGAATTGTATGCACGACAGCAGGCAGATTCTTCGACCATTTTCTTTTTAAGCTGTAACCTGAAAATCTGCCTAATATGCCCGCCTTGGCCGAATGTGTATGGACAATGTTAGGTTTTAATTGATTGAGTAGTTTTTTTATCTGAAAGTAACTGATACTATCATTAAGCGGATTTATCGCCCGGCGCAGCCTGTCGAGAACGATTACTTTATAATCCTGCCCTTTTGTCTGGTTGAAAAGCTCACCTTCAGGGCCAATGGCCGGGCCTGTGATGAGAGTGACATCATGCCCCCTTTGGGCGAGAAGCTTACAGGTGATAAGAGTATTCTCCTGCGCTCCACCTAAAATTAATCTGGTTATAATATGAACAATTTTCATTTCAAGAATACAGAAGACGGAATACAGAATACAGCGTAAATTATTTTTGAGTTTTACTTTTTATAGCTTTCGAGTAGCCGGCCAAAATCTTGCCGACTTCATCGAGCTGTTGTTGTAATTGTTCCGTATCGGCATAGCCCAAATCTTTTACGAGAATCAAATAGTAACGACATTCTTCCAACGAGCACTGTGCAATATTCATAAATCGAGTTTTTTCCAAACTGCTCCTTTTCTTAAATCCTTCAGCGATATTAGCAGGGACTGAAATCGCGGCTCTTCTTAGCTGTGATGTCAGGCCATATATTTCAGTTTTCGGAAAGGTAGCACTAACACCATAAACAGATAATACAAAAGCATGCGCTTTCTGCCATACTATCAAATCAGTAAATCTTTGAGCCGTTTTTTTCTACTTCATTCTGTCTTCTGTCTCCTGTGTTCTGTCTTCTTAGTATTTAATCCACATTAGACATAATCCTTGAGGCGGAGCGATTGGCCCTGCTGCGGTTCGGTCTTTCGCTTCGAGGATTTCATTTATCTTTTCCGGCTTCCATCTGCCCGCCCCAACTTCGACTAATGTGCCGACAATGTTCCTGACCATATTATACAAAAAGCCGTCCCCTTCGACATCTATATATATCCATTTGTCCTCAACAGTTGTCTGGCATCGAAAGATTGTCCGGATGGAGCTTTGTCTTTTGTCCGCCGCCGATGCGAATGATTTAAAGTCTTTTTTTCCGACAAGCAGTTGCGCGGCTTGGTTCATCGCGTCCGCATCGAGTTTTTTTGATATATGCCAGCACTGATTCAGTTGCAGGACGGGACGATACTTACCTGTATAAATCGTATAGCGATACAGCTTGCTGGTTACGCCGCTTATTAAATCGAATCCCCAGGGCGCTTCCTCGACGGCGGTAACGACTATATCATGTGGAAGTCGGCCGTTGATTACTTTTGGGAAGTTTTCTGTCGGAATAGGTGAATCAATCTCAAAAAGTGCAACCTGCCCCAATGCGCTTACGCCTGCATCGGTCCTGCTGGCGCCATGAACACGGATTTTAACCCCGACAAGATTCGAGATGGCCTCGACAAGCTCACTCTGGATGGTCCTTTTGCCCGGCTGTATCTGCCAGCCATGATATTTACTGCCATCGTACTGTACGGTGAGTTTTATATTGCGAACGGCCATTATTACCGATTAGAGCAGCTTTTCCGCAATCTGAACGGCGTTCAGAGCGGCACCTTTTCGCAACTGGTCGCCGGCAACCCAGATATTAATGCCATTGTTCTCCGGGATGGACTCATCCTGCCTGATTCGCCCAACGAAAATATCGTCTTTTCCTGAAGCATCAATCGGCATGGGGAACCGATTATTTTTCCTGTCGTCCAGCACCGATACACCGGGCGCTGTACTTAAAAGGTCCCTGACCTGGTCGGGTGTAATTGCCTCGGTGAATTCAAGATTGATACTCTCACAATGAGCACGGAATACCGGCAGGCGAATACAGGTGCAGGTAATGGCAATCTCGGCGCACTCGAAAATCTTCCTGGTCTCATTGACCATTTTCATTTCTTCGAGATTGTATCCGTTCGGCCCCAGCGCAGAGTTATGGCTGAATACGTTAAACGCTATCTGATATGGAAAGGCCTCGCAAGTCGGCTCTTTTCCATCCAGAATCTCGCGTGACTGGCTTTCCAGCTCAAGCATCGCCGATTGGCCGGCGCCACTGGCCGCCTGATAAGTGCTTACGACCATACGTTTGACGGGATTTGCTTTATGTAAAGGCCAAACCGGCACGATGCCTATAATTGTCGAGCAGTTCGGGTTGGCAATTATGCCTTTGTGCTCTTTGATAGCCTGTGGATTAATTTCAGGTATAACCAGCGGGACGTTAGGGTCCATTCTGAACGCCGAGGAGTTATCCACGACAACCGCACCGGCTTCGACGGCGGCGGGCGCAAACTCCTTACTTCTGGATGCACCGGCGCTGAATAATGCTATATTTACGCGGGCAAAGCTTTTCTTTGTTAGTTCTTCGACGACGTATTCTTTGCCTTTGAATTCAATTTTCTTACCGGCCGACCGGCTGCTCGCCAGCATTTTCAGAGAGTCATAGGGGAACTCCCGTTCTTGAAGTATTTTAAGAAATTCCTGTCCGACCGCGCCGGTTACTCCCGCGATTGCCAGATTACAACTCATACCTAAAACTCCTCGAAATTTTCTCAAAATAAATATAAAGGCAGTCAAGATAACGACTGCCCCATGCACTTCCAAAGTTATAAACAAAACATTATAGCGTTTTTATCGACAAAATGCAATATCTATCATAACATTTTTCTCTTTAACCTACGCGTTCCGAAATTCCTTGTTCGTCATTCGATATCAGGTATTCGGCCTGGTATATCGTTTGGATTTGTTCTTTGCCAGGCCGCCGCCATTACGGATGCCGTTATTATGCAGATAAACACAAAAATTGCCGCCGGCATCGCAGCTTTTTCACTGAAATGTTTCAATGCCAGCACCGTCCCTAAGCCGGCGTTTTGCATCCCAATCTCAATGGCTAAAGTTCGTCTCCTGCGAATATTCATTTGAAATAACGAGCCTACGCCATATCCGCCCGCCATACCGTAAATATTCAGTATCACGGCCGTTGCCAGAACAAGCCCGGTGACCTGTGCCAAGCGGTCTTTATTAAGTGCTATCACCAACGAACAGATAAATATGATAAACGTTACCGATATCGCAGGAAAAACAGGAAGAATCTTTTCAATTTTCTCTTTAAGGTAATGTCTTACTCCAAATCCGACGAACAATGGCAGTATTACCATTTTTATTACACTGAGCACCATTTGGCCGAAAGGAACTTCCAGTCTTGACCTTGCCAGAAT
>JASFVS010000252.1:0-4696 GCA_050049715.1 Phycisphaerales bacterium | reverse complement strand
TTTGTTAGCAGGATGTTGTGCCAAACTGGCAGGGATGGTGCTGAGCAGGATTGAAGAAGGTTATTTTTTGGAAATCTCAGCAGGAATCGCGATTTTTCAGCTTGCGTGTTCATACAGAATTCAAAAATCAGCCGAATCGAGTCTTCAGAAGTTATGTACAAAAGAATCTCCTGCTCAAATTCGCGGGATTTTCCGATATATAATTTGATGGATTTGGTTGATTTTGAGACAAAATCGTGTCCGTTTTGTGCCGAGACGATTCGTGCCGCCGCTATTAAGTGTCGGTTCTGCGGGGAATTTCTAAATAGTGAGAAAGCCAGGGCCCTGAAAGCGGCCGCTGAGCGGGATTCGCAGTCTTCCGAGGAGGAAGAAACAAACGAAGAAGACATTCTGTTTGCAGGCAGGCCCTCTCTGTGGGGGACGGCGCCGGCGATGGTTAAGGGAGCATTTTTTATTGCTATTGCAGTCCTTTTGGTAAGACTGCCTCTTGAAAATATGGTTAATGACCTGCTGAATCTGAAACTCACGGAAAACCAGAGCGTGATGGTTGCCGATTACAGGGTTATTGCCGGTCTTGGGCTTGGCATTATTGTTGTGCTTATTCTGCTTTTAAAAATAATCAAGCTCAAAATGACATACTATGAGATTTCAGCGGACAGGATCGAATGGAGCAGGGGCATCCTCGACAGGCAGGTGGATAATCTGGACATGTTCAGGGTGGTGGACTTAAAGATGCGCAGGAGCCTGTTGGATTGTATTTTCGGGATTGGTACCGTTGGATTGATAACGACCGACAAATCGGACCCGGAGTTTGTTTTCCAGAAGATACGCAGGCCGCGCGAGCTCTACGATGTTATTAAAAAGGCCAGTCTCGATGCGGACAGACAAACAGGCGTTGTGCATCTGGAATAATATCAGGTCTTCTCGTCCTCATCAGGAATATACTCAATCAAATCACCGGGTGTGCAGTTCAATGCTTTACATAAGCTGTTCAAAGTGGAAAATCGAATCGCACGCGCCTTGTTGGTTTTAAGAATAGACAGGTTATTTACTGCCAGGCCTGTCGCCTCGGCTAAATCTTTCAGCTTCATCTTATTGTCTAAAAGAACGTAATCCAGTCGAATATTAATCATTTCTAAACCTCCTTTTAGACAAGCGTTTTTGATTCTTCAATGATAGGCATCATACGCCGTAGAATCTGGGCCAGTCCTACCAGAATTAACGCACTCGCGACAACCGGCAGCCAGTTTGCTACAAGAAATCCCCATGGAGAGTAATAAATTGAATCACCCATTCTCTTGGCATCAACAAAAAAAAGAAAAGTAATTCTTATAACCTGAAGGACCGCGTATAGATAGAGAATTTTTTCTCCATGACGTAGAATCAAGCCAGGTTTATACTCGGTTTCAAACAAATACCTGATAAACTGGGCGACACCCAATACGACCAGCCCGACAAGTATGCGTATGAAGATTGTGATTGGCATGACAAATGGTATACTAAAACTCGTGTGTCCGGACAGAGTTGATACGGCCCAGATACCAGCCGTGATCAAAAGAACCCAACCAATGATTCGAGCTGTCAAGCAATAGGACTTCAACAGCCGCCTGTTTTTTTCAATGAATTCGTTCATTTCTTTCTCCTTTCTTAATTTATAGATGGCTAGTTGTATATCATGTAATATTAAACGTTTATCATTGAATTATCAATGAAAAAAAGGATTTTTTTCAGGAAATTTCACTTTTTTGGTAAGTCGAGTCGTATTAAGAAGTTGGGAATGTTAAAAACCGAAAGCTTCGTACTCAAGCTCGAGCAATTTTCTTTTGAGTGTTATCCCGCCGGAGGCGGTGAATCCGCCGAGCTTGCCGTCGTTGCGGATAATTCTATGGCATGGGATGATTAACGGCAGGGGATTTTTGGCAAGTATCGAACCGACGGCTCTGGAGGCGTTAGGACTACCGGATTTTTCTGCTAACCTGCTGTAGGTTGTCGTATGTCCGTATCCGACGTTTTTACAGGCCTTTAGGACGGAAATTCCAAACGGAGTGAAACCATCGAGCAATAGAGGAATATCCCCGTTGAAGTTTACACGGTCACCTTCGAAATAAGCAATTATCTGCTTTTGAAGTTTTTTACAAAAGTTTTTATCGAATTGACAGGTTGGGAGATTTTTTAGAAGCAGTGATTTGATTTTTTCACGATTCGGGCCCGGCAGTTGGGCTCGGCAAAGGCTGTTTTCAGTACCAGCAAGGCCAAAATAGCCCCATTTAGTATTGAAAATCGTATATTTTGCATCTTTTTGCATTTTTCACCCAGATTATGTACGCAAAATGTTATCTAATGGACCAAATTCATTGACGCAAGAACAAAATTCTGTTAAATATGTTAGTTTTTATAAAAATAACTGATTAAGGCTGAAATCCTCTGATAACTTTTTGTTTTTTTTATGTCTCTTGAAGAATTAAGAAAACGAATAGACGAAATTGATCATCAGCTCGTGAAGCTTCTTAATGAGCGTGCGCGCGTTGTGGTGGATATCGGAAAGCTCAAGAGTAAAACCGATAAGCCGGTTTATTCGCCGGACCGCGAAAAAGCAGTTCTTGAACGAGTTACCAAGGCCAATGAAGGCCCACTTCCGGATAAGTGTATAGTGGCTATCTGGCGCGAGTTGATGAGCGGCTCTTTCTTTTTGGAAAGGCCGTTACGTATCGGCTATCTTGGTCCCGGCGGCAGTTTCAGCCATACGGCCGCGATGCTCAAGTTCGGCCAAAGCGTAGAATACGAACCGTTGGCGGATATCGCGAGCATCTTCGATGAAGTCAGCAAAGGCCATTGTGATTTGGGTCTTGCGCCTGTTGAAAATACCATAGGCGGCGGGGTCATAGAAACACTTGATGCTTTAGTAGATTCGGATGTGAAAATATGTGCCGAAGTTCAGATGGCAATCCATCATAGTCTTTTGGGCAATTGTTCTTTGGAAGAAATAGAGAAGATTTACTCAAAACCGGAAGTGTTCGCCCAGTGCCGGAACTGGTTAAGTGCTACTTTTAAAGAGGCCAAGACGATTCCCGTAGCATCTACCGCCAAGGCGGCACAAATGACCGCCGGTGAACCGGGGGCTGCGGCGATTGGTTCGCATATTGCTGCGGAATTGTACGGATTGCAGATAATCTGTGAGAATATCGAGGATATTGCCAACAATGTAACCAGATTTCTCGTAATCAGCCGCGAAGATGCAAGGCCGACCGGTGACGATAAGACTGCCATACTGTTTAGTACCGCACATAAAGCCGGTGCCCTGGCTGATGTGCTCGAAGTGTTTAAGAAGTATGAAATTAATATGACAAACATTGAATCCAGACCCAGTAAGAAAAGGCAACGGGAATATTATTTCTTTGTGGACTTTTTAGGGCACAGAACGGATAAAAAAGTACAGGAGGGTCTGGGTGAAACGCGGAAGCATTGCCTTCAGCTTTCGATATTAGGCAGTTTTCCGAAAGCGACTGAGTTACTTTAACTAAATCAGGAGAGTTTTATGAGAAAGCCGTTTGTAGCAGGCAACTGGAAAATGAACACCGATAGTCACACAAGCGTGGAGCTGGCTGAGCGGATTGCTTCGGAATCTATGGATGTGTCAGGTAAGGTAACTCTGGCGGTTTGTCCGCCGTTTGTTTATCTGCATGCTGTTGCTAAGGCTCTTAGCTCATCAGGTGTAAGCGTGGGGGCTCAGGACGTTTATTTTGAACCGAAGGGTGCTTTTACCGGTGAGATAAGCACGTCGATGCTTAAAGATATTGGTTGCGCCTATTGTCTATGCGGCCATTCAGAACGCCGGCATGTAATCTGTGAAACTGATGAATTGATAAATAAAAAGACTATCGCTGCTATCGGAGGCGGGCTTTTGCCGATATTATGTGTAGGTGAGCTGCTCGAAGAACGGAAAGCTTCACGAACAGAAGAAATTGTAACTCGACAATTAGAAAAAGGCCTGGCCGGCCTTAGTGCCGAAAAGATTTCAGCGGTAACCATAGCGTATGAGCCGGTCTGGGCTATCGGAACGGGCCTGACGGCGACGACGCAGCAGGCACAGGAAGTGCATGATTTTATAAGGAATCTGCTGGGCAAGATGTATGATAAAAAGATAGCTGAAGAAATTCGTATTCTTTACGGCGGGTCGGTAAAACCCGGCAATGCAAAAGAACTTATGGAAGGGCCTGACATTGACGGTCTGCTGGTCGGTGGTGCGAGTTTGAAAGCGGATGATTTTCTCGCTATAATTCGGGCGGCGATATAATTTGCAGTTGACTGTTTGGTATGCGAAAGCCTGAGTGCTTTTTTTATGCAATAGTAGTGAATAGAAAATAAAAATAGTCGGTTGAAAGGATAACGGATATGACTGTTTTTCCGGTATTGGCGGTTGGTTTGATTATGAAAATAGTCGCCGTCTTGTTCGTCATTTGTTGCGTTGCGCTGGTTTTAATTATTTTGGTTCAAAAAGGCAGAGGCGGGGGTTTGAGCGGTGCATTCGGCGGTGCTATGGCCAGCGGGATTTTGGGTTCCAAGACAGGTGACTTTCTGACCTGGGTCACCATAGTATTAGTGGGTATATTTTTGGGTCTCGCAGTGATACTGGCCAAATTCTACAAACCGTCTGTCGGTGATTTCGGGCAACCAGCTCCAACCCGGCAGCAAGTAC
>JASFVS010000251.1:0-4702 GCA_050049715.1 Phycisphaerales bacterium | reverse complement strand
CGGAAATCTCTATAGTCAGAATATCGCCTATCTGACGGGCCACGTCGTCAGCATATAAATACTTCATATTTTTATCTCTTTTGGCCCAGATAGAACCTGCTTGTGAGCAAGAAGCTGATAAGAGTACAAAAAACATCAGGGCAAGCGTTGAATCTAATTTGTTATTCATTATTTCTCCTTTAAAAAACAGGTTCCATAATTCCATTTTCATTAATTCTGACTAAGATTATTCGTTGTGAGTCCTCATTTCGAACTTTTATAAATTCACCGGTTTTGCCGTTCTGCATAGCTTTTCCGGTGGCCGTAATCACAAAGCCTGGCCTGTCGATTCGAATAATAACTTTTTGATTTCGCTTGACAATAGTTGGTGCCTTGACCGGCCTTAACATTTGTGAACGAAGTATGGTATTTTCCGGTATTTGGCGTTTAGTAATAAGGCCGTAGGGCGGTTTCCAGCCCGCAGGCTCAGGATATTTCGATGTAGTTTTTACTATCTTTATGTTTTCAGTGCTAATAACTTCACCGACAGGAATATTCATCTTTGCAACTGCCTGTCGACAAGTGTGTTTCAATCCGAAAATTACCCGGCGTGACCCGATTTTTTCACCAACGCGGAGTACATCAATTTCAACAACTCCCTTATCTGTTGCTTTGCTTTGGACTAATCGAGGTGAAAATTTTATATCTTTACCTTCTCCGGGAATAACCAGGTCTTTGGGTGTTCGTATTGGATTGAAAGTGTTGACTGAGTCACTGGGAGGATTTTTTTCCAAAAAAGAGCTTGCAATCTTGACAAATTCACTGCTGCTGACAGTACGTTCTTGTTTTTGAACGGTTATTTTTTCTGCACCGGTCAATGTTACTTTCGATGCGGGGATTCCGTTACATGCAAGCCTGCTCAGGACCATTGTTTTGTCGATAACAATCTTCTGTCCCGGCACTGTTATCTGTCCTAATGCGATTTTATTTGCCTTGGTTACGAGAGACTCCATACCTCTGGTTATGCTAACCTGACCAAGGCTTATGGAATTGTCTTTGATTGTGACCTCTCTTGGCAGATGAACCTGAATGGTAGAATTTTTATTTGTGCTGTTAGCTTTGATATTCATCGGAACTAACAGACATATAATTATAGTTATGCTAATCTTTTTATTACTCATGATGGTCTTTCGCTTAGAATCTTGCTATCTGATTTGCCTGTCGTAACATTTCATCTCCCGCTCTAATCGCACGAGAATTCGTCTCGTAGGCGCGCTGGGCTGTGATAAGATTGACAAGTTCGGTTATCATCTGAACATTTGATTTTTCCAGAAATCCCGACTGGATAGTGCCGAAACCGCTGTCTCCTGCGGTTCCGGTCGTGGCTGTACCGCTTGCATCGGTTTGTGACCACAGATTATCACCCTCACTGGAAAGGCCTGCTGGATTTGGAAAACGTGCCAATTCGATGGTTCCTACAACTGATTGTGTTCCTGAAGAATCGGTAATATTTACACTTCCATCCTTACCTATATCAATAGAGGCATAGTCTGTCGGGAGACTGATGGCTGGTTCTATGCGGAATCCGCTGCTGGTAACTAATTCACCATCGGCATTCGTTTGCAGCGAACCATCACGTGTGTACATTGTCTCACCACTTGGCGCACTTACCTGGATGAAGCCGTCTCCTGAGATGGCTATGTCAAGTGGACGGCCGGTGTTGTCAAGTTCCCCCCCGGTAAAAACTTTTACGGTCGCTGCTGTTCGAACTCCACTGCCTACTTCTATACCACTGGGAGATTTCAGACCTGAAACCACTTCTGCTCCGGCATCTTTCAACTTGATATAAAGCAAATCTTGAAAAGCAACTTGGCTGCGCTTAAAGCCCGTAGTGTTGATGTTAGCAAGATTGTTAGCAATCACATCCACCAATGTCTGCTGGGCTGCCATACCCGTTGCTGAAGTGGAAAATGCTCTTAACATAATTCTGTTCTCCTTATATTAATTTATCAGCTAATTATTAAGCCATAGCCAAACCTATAAGGCTGCTGGATATTTCCTTTTTGGCTGCAATGAATTTCACGTTTGCTTCGTATAGTCTGGACACCATTATCATATCTACTAATTCATCTATAATTTTGACGTTGGATGCTTCTTGGTAACCTTGTTTTACAACTATATTTTCAGCCGCAACAGGGTTTATATTCTCGTCCGGCATTTGATAGCAGCTCTCTCCGGTTGGCACAAGTTTGTCTTCGTTGTCCTGGAAATCGACCAATCTGAATTTTCCGATATTTGTGCCGTTGGCACTTATATTTCCATCGCTTGAGACATTAATCTGTGAGTTTGCCACATCGTTTGGTATTGTGATTGGTCCTGCCTCACCTGATACGATTCTTCCTTGCAGATCTGTTATTTGGCCGTTTTGGCTCTTCATGAATATACCATTGCGGGTGTAAAGTGGACCATCAGGTGTTTCAATTACAAAGAATCCTTTACCATATAAAGCGAAATCCAAACTTCGGCCGGTTTCGGCAATACTACCTTGAGAAAAATCAAATGCGGATTCTAAATCGATACCGCCTGGTCTATATGTTTCTGTTTCTGTCCCTTGTGCTTCGAGGGATTTTGAAAATGCGTTACATCTGCGTTTGAATCCGGCGGTGCTTACATTAGCCAGATTATTCGTAATTATTTCAAATTCACGTGTTAATGCATCAAGGCTCGTACTGACTTGTTCTATTAATTCTGACATTTCAGACTCCTTGCAGAATGGCTGGCTCCTGCAATTTTTCTTTTGTGTTTGTGAAGCTGGGAGCATCTTGATGATTGTTGTTTCTGATCAATACTGCATTGGCAGTGCGAATTAACTCGCTAAGGTCGGAATCGCTTAAACCGGTTAATTCGACTGCTATTGAAAAACCATTTTGAAGGGCTTTTACGTGTCGGACTTGGCCGATGTCTTCTACTATTTTTAGCGATTTAATTTTTCCATCTTGTGCAAATATGAAATCCTGTGAGGTACTATTTTGGGATGTAATTGAATTCCGGTCCTTTTCTTCGTTCAATTTCAGTATTACCACAACTCTGTCGCCTACTTTTACTTCCAATTGAGTTTCTATTCGCAGGCCTGGGCCGCCCAGTTCAGTAGCAATTGCCGGCGTAAATTCTGGTGGTCCCCAAGTGTTGTTGGATGCGTTTGCTAAATTTTGTTTTACCTTTAAATTCTTTTTTTTACTGTTGGGTTGTAGAGTTTTTGAAAATGGAAACCGTGCGATGAGGGCCGGTTTGTTTACGGGAACACGTAAAAAGCGACGACGGTTAACAAATCGAATGTTATCGCTATGATTCAATACCAGAATATCGTCGTTGCAACTGAACACTGAAGTATCGAACTCCCAGACCGAGGCGCCAAAATAATATCGTGCACGCCAGAACTCGCCCGGCTTACTTTCCAAAGGCTTTGTTAATTTGAGAATAATTCCCATCTCATCGTTATTGATAACGGTAGATTCAATATCAGCTAATTCCCGGGTTTTACGACGGGTTATATGAAGCTTTTTACCTTTGGGAATTTGCCTGCTGCTCGGCTTGTTCGATTTCGTTGGTGAACCTATTGAAGCTGATTTTCTTTTCTGGAAGCCAAGCTTTTCTCGGAGAAAAGATATTTCAGTTCTTAACCATCTGCTTTCCTCAGTTCCTTGTTGGGTAAGGTTTTCTTCTACCATTTTGCCTGTTCCATGGTCAAAGGCCTTGGGCATCGTGAAAATAGATTCGCTTCTTTTAAGTTTTGCTTTATACGCTATTTCGAGCAGTATTTGACACTCCCGTTCGCTTAGTCCTCTTTTGTTGGCATTATTAAAAAAAAGTTGTTCACTAACCTTTCGTTCTTTTATTGTTCGAAAGTAACTGACAATCAACAGCAGGGTGGTTAATATGATTATGGCTGCTACACCTGTTATAATAAACATTCGTTCATTCATAAAGCTGGGGTCAAACCACCTTGCAGCTTTCCACCGCTCCACCGGTGTAAGAGCCAAAACAAAGATATTGAATCCTGCTGTCATTACACATGCAGTTGGCATCTTAACCTTCCGAACTTACTATCTGATAAGGCTACTCAGTTCTCGGAGTATGTCATTGGCAACTCTGATAGTTCTTGCGTTGGCCTGGAAACCGTTTTGAGCCTGAATCATATTGACAAACTGTGTTGCCACATCTGCGTTTGATTTTTCCAGTGAACCACCATGAACGATGCCGGCGCCACCTGTCATAGCTTGTGTTACTACCGGTTCTCCTGAGTTGGCTGAAGAAGTGAAATATCCGCCACCGACACTGTCCAGACCTGTTGTATTTTTAAATAACGCTATTTGTATTGCTCCAATGTCTTTCTTGATACCATTGGAAAAGGCACCGATAACTATGCCTTCATTATTAACCGATACGCTGGAGAGTCTGCCTGCTTGGTAACCGTCCTGTTCTTTTGCTACTGCTGTAGAATTTCCGGCAAACTGGGTAATACCGTTTAACTTGCCTACATCGCCAAGGTTTACGGCTATAACTTGAGGATTTGAAGGGTCATGGGCAAAGCTTACAGTAAAATCGAGCGTGTCGCTGCCGCCCAAACCGGTGTAGTAACCGTTCGTAGCATCGAAGGTTATATCTTCAATACGTCGATTTGGTATAGTAACTTGATTAATATTACCACTGATTGAAGTTAAAA
>JASFVS010000250.1:0-4752 GCA_050049715.1 Phycisphaerales bacterium | reverse complement strand
AGTAGCCAATCAGGCCTGTGGCAATATCAGCTTTCGCCATACTCGCGGACAGACCCAGTACCAGAATAAAAGAAACCAAAAAAGTTAACCTTCTAAACATAATTATCCTCCATTAATCTCACAAAATGATTGATAACAATATTCACCGTAATTGAATGCAACTTATCTTCGCTCCGGACATTATTGCGACTTGATACTACCTCCTTCCCTCAAAAACTAAACACACCGCGAATATTAAAGGGCTAAAATCTACAAATTCTCGTTTTTGTAGATATATACCATATCAATTATATTTATACCAAATTAAGCAATCCAATGTCAAGAGTTAAATATCAAGAGTTATATGCTTCCTCGCCGAAGTTATACGAAAATATGAGATTTCTACTCCTGTCTTTTTACCTTATTATCAAATAAAAAAGAGGCCTATACCGTTAAATTTAGTATAGACCTCAAATTACTAAAAATCCACTAAATCAACATTCTATCAAGGCTCCGGCTCCGATTCGGGTTCCGGTTCGGGAACCGGTTGCGGCGGATACAAACGAATATCATCGAAGTACACTAAACCCAAACCACCAGCCCGAGGATTGTTCCTATCACCAAAACCGAGACCAATCCTACTGATATTAGTCAGGTTTACACCCTGGTCTGCAAATCTCTGCAAGTCAATATTCCATTCGGTCCACTCAGTAGCCAGGGACGCATTCGGATTTTCATTATAAACCACAGCACTATCGTCGATAACCACATACATCAACTCAGCATCGTTACTGGGCATCTCAACACCGATAGCCTGATGCGTCCACATCGCCGGAGTAACCGAACCGATTGTTTGAACATTGGAGAACACAGCCGTACACATCTCATCGGAGTTATGGCTGTTTACCGCCAAACCTATATAAACATTTGTCGGCATACTAATACCCACTGGATTATCCGTCTCACTACTTGAAGCTTGGAGCTCCCAATTCACACCGTCAGGTGAATGGTAAGCAGATATCTGAGTGCCCTGGCGGACCAGTCTAACCCAGTAAGGAGCCTGTACACCGGGGGTGTTCGAATTAAATGTATCCAGGCTTGTTTGCCTTCGATTCTGGAATGCCGTCCCATTATTCGGTGATATGCAGCAGAACGCATGCCTTGAACCTGATGCAAGCGAATCTCGAATCATAACGCCCGCCTTGGCCCATTCGTGTGTATTCTCGATGCTTTCCACTTTGGCGATAATTTCACCGTCACCGGTCAGTCGCTTATAAACATAACGGAATTCGTCGGCCGCGCCCCAGGTATCAGCACCGGAACCAACCACTATAAAAGTGTCCGCCGGTTCTTCTATTAAACCGGCAGGATTGCCCCTGTACCAAATCGTCAGCGTGTTGACGTCTTTCTCGGTCCAGTCGGTCGGATAGGTCAAAGTCAAAGCCGCCTCAGAATTCCTCGCAGAACTGTTATCGTAGGAATACGGCATCGACTGGTCACCGCTGTGAACAATTGTAGTCTCGATGAAATGCTCTCCGGCATTGAAGTCCGGGCTGGGATAACCTACTGTCGAGCCATTGGCCGTAGATTCGTAACCATCTACCCATGCATCGAATATTCTGTCGGGCGAGAAGTCATTGTAATCTTCGAAATTGTCCACGATAAGGAAGTCGGCAGTTATAAAGCTCCATAGGTTGCCTTTCCATGGACTTTCCGGATTGAGAGCATTGACTTCATCGACGCGCCAGTAATACGTAGTATCCCACTCAAGTTGTCCGGGGTCATAACTTTCGGCACCAACATCCCTGGAGCCTTTGTATTCTGGTGAAGCTGTAGTAGCGTTAGCTACGGCATTCGGGTCAGCACCAAAGTATATCTCATGTGAAAGGGCGTTATCTCCGGCACCCCATTTGAGAATCGGCATCTGCTTCACATCAACAGCACCATTACGTGGATTCGGGCTACTGGCTTTTACCGGAGGTGTCAGGACATACGTCGGAACAATCTGCTTGGGTGTGGACGGGCTCGACCAGCTAAGTTGTGCAGCTGCTCCACCGCCGTTTTCATAATACTCCATTACGATGCTGTATGTTTGTCCTGCAACAAGGTCAATTGTTCCACTGTTTTCAGTTGACTGGTCTTCCCAAGCATCAACAAGCAGTTGGCCGTTAACCCACAAACGTACCCCGTCATCAGTATTAGTATAGAAAGTATAGGTTTCGGTGTACTGCGCCCCCACTTCGCCGGTCCATCTGACCGAAAAGTTATCATCGCCCACACTTGGGTCAGGTGAGCCGGGGTCACCCCAGTTGAAGTCGATCTTAGGGTCTATACGGGTCAGGACAAGATTAATTAAACTCATACCTCTGTAGTAATTACCTCTGATACCAACACCACCGTCTGAAACTGTAAAGCTCAAAACGTCACCTTTATGTATTTCGACTGAGTCATACTCATCAATGCGCCAGTAGTAAGTCTTTCCAAGCTCAAGAGTGCCTAGCGTATAATTCGTAGCTGTCGTAGGCTCCACGTAAGTATCATTCTCTCCGGCTTCCACGTCGGCATAATTATCACCGAAGAACACACGATGCACTCTCGCATCGAGGCCGGAACTCCAGCTCAAAACAACATTCGGGTCAATGAAACATCCACCGTCAGCCGGCCTGTGATTATAAGATGTTCGGGGCGGAACAAGAAAGCTCCAGACAGGACCTTTCCACGGACTATTCGGGTCGGCATCGTTGACTTCATCGACTCGCCAGTAATAAGTCGTGCCGGGGACAAGACCATCCGGATAAGCAACTCCAACAAAGCCGGCAGCTAAGAACGGCAAAGTCTGACTGCCCTTAAACACTTCCGAATCCACAGTGGCATCGTTTACATCATCGAAGCTTTCACCAAGGTACACATTATGTGAAACCGCAAAACTACCGGGCGTCCAGGTAAGACTCACCCAGGTTGCAGGGTGAATAGCACCATCTTCCGGAGAGGGTGTGAAGGCATACGGAAATCCTCTATCACCTTCCATCGCGGCCTGAACCTCACCATCTGTCAATGCCGTGTCATAAATCCGTATATCGTCAATAATACCCTTGTACCACTGACCGATAGCAGCCCACGAACCAATAACAATATCACCTGTTGTCCCGCGATAAGGACCTCCGGTATCCTCAGCTTCCTGTACACTATCTATGTATATCCTTCTTAATCTATTCTCAAAATCGTACCAGAAAGTTATATGGCACCATTCGTTCTCTTCGATAATTCCACCTTCAGTATCAAGGTCATTACCATAGAATGCCATACGAACGCCTCCGGCAGGCACATCGGCACTACCGGGTCCTCCGAGTCGTAAATGCATATCCAGGTTTGTCGAGCTTGACTGGGTCTGGGAGAAAACTACCTGCCCACCGGTATACAGTACCGGTTTAACCCACATTGCAATAGTGAAGCTCCGATTATCGAACGGAACATGCGGAGCCACAACATAAGAATCAGAACCATTGAACTCCAGCCCGCTGCCTATCTTGCCGATCACCCATTCGATACCGCCGTTGAGGGTGCCGTCGTTCTCGTTGCCGCTTGAATCATAAGCGGTATCACCGGAGCCTTCCTCGAACTCCCAGTGAGCCACGAGTTCGGCTGAGACTGTGCCTGTTATGCTCAATAAAAAAATAAAAGAAACCAGACAAATCAATTTCTTACACATAATAGTCCTCCTTACAAAATAGTTGTTGATTGAAATGCAAAACCTTCATTTGTGAGGCATAAAATACTCGCCACAACTATGCGGCTCATATAAAAGCTCCTCCTCTATTCGGAAAAACCCCAAATACCGTATGCCGGTGTATCAAATTCGGCAAACAAACACCTACAACGGTACAATGTCTGCTATTTATATCTATACCAAATTAGCCGGCCGGCGTCAAGCCAAATTCTAACCAACGAAGCAATTGCACTCGCTTATCGCCGGATTTCAGATGAATTTAAAAATAAATCACCTTAGAAATGGATTATGCGCCTTTTCGTGTGCTATTGTGGTGACCGGTCCGTGACCGGGATAAACCTCCGTGTCTTCCGGCAGAGTAAACAGCTTTTCCTTCACACTGTTCAACAACTGCTTCATACTGCCATTAGGAAAATCCGTCCGCCCGATTGATTCGGCAAACAGTACATCATCTGAAAAGACAACTCCCTCTTCTTCCGAATATAAACAGATGCCGCCAGGCGTATGGCCGGGAGTATGAAGAACGCTAAGCTTAACGCCGGCCAGTTCAATCACATCCTGCTCATCCAGGGAAAATTCAGCCGGCTCAACACTAAAAGCGCTTCCCGCCATCACGGAAAGATTAGCGTAAGGCTCCGTGAGCATCTCGGCATCGAGTTTATGAATATAAACTTTTATATCAGGAAACTCTTTCCGTAATGCGGCTATGCCTGCAATATGGTCTATATGGCCATGAGTAAGAACCACCGCCAAAGGATTTAACTTTCGTTCCCGAAGATATTCTATTAAGCGCCCCGGCCCCAGACCAGGGTCAATAATCAGACAATCTTCGGACGTTTCACTACTGCGAAGAACATAGCAGTTAGTTTCATACGCACCCATAACTAAACAATCGATTTGCATTACAAGCACCCTTTTTCACCGCCGGCAAGGTTAAACAATATTAAATTTTAAGAAAGCAAATTCACCGTCTATATGATTAATAAAAAGGCCAAAAACAAGCAAAAATCCATTTAAAGAGCGGTTAGGCTAACAAAAATAGCTTT
>JASFVS010000029.1:0-15197 GCA_050049715.1 Phycisphaerales bacterium | reverse complement strand
CGGCATTGTTTCAAGAATGCCGTGGGCGATCTGGCAGCTTTGGCAGAATGTTGACTTGAGAGTCGGAGCGGGGCCCGGCTCCGTAGGTCCTGCAAAGATATTATTTCTGTTAGGGGCATTTGTATTCGTAGTAGCCGGAGCGATACTGATAACTCAGGGCCAGCGCCGGATACCGATTCAGCAGGCAAAACAAATGCGGGGTCGACGAATGTATGGCGGACAGAGGCATTATCTGCCTCTTAAAGTCAATCATGGGGGAGTAATGCCCATAATTTTCGCCTCGAGTTTTATGATGTTCCCACCTATCATTTTAGGCCAGTTGTTAAAAATTCAACGATTTGCTCATTCGACAGTTCTTCTGACTTTATACGATGCTTTAGGCTATCGTTCATTCACTTACAATGTTCTTTATATGTTGTTAATATTCTTGTTTGCTTATTTCTGGGTAACTGTGCAGTTTCAACCTAAAGAGATGGCTAAGAACTTGCGTGATTCGGGAAGCTTTATCCCCGGACTTCGGCCAGGACGCAGAACCGCCGAATACTTGGAAACGGTAATGACAAGGATAACTTATTTTGGTGCATCGTTTTTAGCCATAATTGCTGTTGTGCCGTCATTGATTATAGTGCTGCTTGGGATTCAGCCGAGTATAGCAAATTTTCTGGGGGGTACGGGTTTGTTGATAGTTGTGAGTGTTTCACTGGACCTGGTTCAGAAAATAGAAGCCAATCTTTTAATGCGCAGCTATGATGGTTTCAGCGGGTCAGGTAGAATAAAAGGAGCGTATGGATGAGAATAGTGTTGTTAGGTGCACCGGGAGCGGGCAAAGGGACACAGTGTAAAAATATAGTTACGAAATATAATCTTCTCCATTTGTCCAGTGGTGATATTTTACGCAAGGAAAGGGCTGCAGGAAGTGAATTAGGTGAAAAGGCCCGTAGTTTTATGGATTCGGGTGCTCTTGTTCCAGATGAGATAATAATTGAGATGATGGCTAAGGCAATAAAAGAAGCTCCTGATTCAGGTTTTATTCTGGATGGTTTCCCAAGAACTGTGAATCAAGCGACTAAGCTTGATGAGTCATTAAACGCTAACGGATTGGAAATAGATGCTGTTTTAAACCTTCAGATAAATGATGATGTAGTAGCACAGCGCATGACCGGGAGAAGGAGCTGTCCTAAGTGTGGAGCTGTTTACCACATTGAAAATTTAAAACCGAAAGTCGAAGGTCGATGCGATAATGATGGCGTCGAACTTATTCAACGGTCGGATGACAGCCTTGAAGTAGTGGTAAATCGTCTTAAAACGTACCATCAGCAAACGGAACCGCTGGTGGATTATTATAGAAACAACGGTACTGTTTATGACTTCGATGCTGACAGAGATGTTGATGAGATAAAGGCTTCGATATTCGAGAAGCTGGACGCTCTTGTCCAAATATGAAACGCCGATTATATATCGAATCGCGAAATAGAAATACGAAATTAAATGGCTATAACGCTTCGAAGTCGAAGAGAAATTGAGTTGATGCGTAAAGCAGGTGCTGTTGTAGCAGATGTTCTTTTAAAATTGAAGGAGATTGCGAAGCCGGGAGTCAACACTGCGTATTTGGATAAAGTGGCTTTACAAATGACTGCTGATGCCGGAGCAGAGGCTTTGTTTAAGGGTGTACGTACACCGTTGTCTCAAATCCCGTTTCCAGGTGTAATCTGTGCATCGATAAACGAGCAGGTTGTTCATGGGATTCCTTCGGAGGATGCAAAGCTTAAAGATGGCGATATCCTCGGTGTTGATTTCGGCGTGAGACTCGAGGGTTATTGTGCAGATGCAGCAATTACAATTGCTATTGACCGAATTTCTGATGATAAACGCAGATTGATGGATGTAACAAAACAAGTTCTTGATATAGCGATTGCAAAATCTGCACCTGCTGTCAGGTGGAGTCAGATTGCTGCCGAGATGCAGAAATATGCTGAGTCGGCGGGTTTTTCGGTAGTAAAAGACTTTGTTGGTCACGGCATTGGCCGGCAAATGCATGAAGAGCCGAGAGTTCCCAACTTTGTTAATAATGACCTGTTAGCAAATGATATTGTTTTGGCTGAAGGAATGGTTTTAGCTGTTGAGCCGATGATTAATGCCGGCTCAGATGCTGTGCGAACACTGAAAAATGGTTGGACGGTAGTGACAAAAGATAAGAAATGCTCGGCACATTTTGAGCATACAATTGCAATAGTGGAAAATGGTTGTGAGGTTTTGACAAAGAAAGAATAGCTGATTATACCTAAAGAAAATCGCGATTCATAAACTCTGAAAAGAAGCAAAATAGAGGAATATGGCAAAGAAGGAAACAATAAGATTGCAAGCCAAAGTGATCGATGCTTTGCCGAATGCTATGTTCAGAGTGGAATTGGAGAACGGTCACCAAGTTTTAGCGCATGTTTCCGGTAAGATGCGTATGAATTTTATTCGGATTTTACCTGGTGACACGGTCGTAGTTGAAATGTCGCCGTATGATTTAAACAGAGGCAGAATAGTACTTCGGAATTAATTACAATTATTTGCCGTAAATTAAAGTCGGTGAGAACCGTTAAATATAGCTAAAAACAGGTGTATAAAATGAAAGTTAGAAGTTCTGTAAAGCGTATATGTGAGAATTGTAAGATTATTCGCCGTAAAGGCGTTGTAAGGGTGATTTGTACGAACCCGCGGCATAAACAACGTCAGGGTTAACTTGTAAACAATGAGTGATAGTTTATTTTTTAATGGTTACTGCTTAATGAAAAAAGAGGATCTGATATGCCCCGTATAGTTGGTGTTGATATTCCGAATGAAAAATCTATATGGATTTCGCTGACCTATATTGTTGGTATAGGTAAACATACATCAGAACAGATTTTAAAAGAGGCTGGTATTGAGAAGAGTAACAAGGCCGGAAAGCTTAGTGAAGATGAGCTTAGCCGTATTACACAGATTATAGACCGTAATTATATTGTGGAAGGCCAACTTCGCAGACAGGTTTCTCAGAATATTGCTCGATTGCGTGATATAGCTTGTTACAAAGGCATTCGTCACAGAAGGGGTTTGCCTGTGAGGGGCCAGTGTACTCAAAGTAATGCACGCACGCGTAAAGGCCCAAGGAAAACTGTTGCCGGTAAGAAGGGTGTAAAGGAGAAACGCTAAGACAGAGTAACTTTTACGTTATAGACTGATTAGAGGATAATTCTAAATAATGGCTAAAAGGACAAAACGAAAAGTTAGGAAAAATGTCGTTCGGGCAATTGTGCATATAAAGGCGACATTTAACAATACCTTGATTACAGTTACCGACCTGGATGGTAATACGGTTTGTACGAGTTCGGCCGGCTGTGTTGGTTTCAAAGGTTCTCGTAAAAGCACACCCTTTGCTGCACAAAGGGCTGCGCAACGTTGTGCCAGTGCGGCTATGCGTAATGGTGTACGTGAAGTTGAGATAAGAGTTAAGGGGCCTGGTTCGGGCCGCGAATCTGCTATCTCAGCCATTCAGCAGGCGGGATTGCGTATCGCATCAATAGAAGATGTAACTCCTCTGCCCCATAATGGATGCAGACCACCGAAACGAAGACGGGTTTAAAGTATAAGTACTACTAAAATATTTCTGGAGACAAGTAAATAGGATGGGACGTTATCTTGAGTCATCTTGTAAACACTGCCGTCGTGAAGGAATGAAGCTTATGCTCAAGGGCATAAGATGTGAGACGGCTAAGTGTCCGATAGAGAAAAAGCAACGTAATTTAGCGCCTGGTATGCATAGTTGGCGCAGGGGTAGAGCAAGTGAGTATGGTGTTAGGTTACGTGAAAAACAGAAGGTTAAAAGGTATTACGGACTTTTTGAGCGACAGTTTATGAGGTATTTCCATGAAGCTGAGAGACTAAAAGGTAATACCGGTGAAACTTTATTGCAATTGCTGGAAAGACGTTTGGATAATGTTGTTTATAAATTGAATTTCGCACCATCGCGAAAAGCTGCGAGGCAGTTGATCTCTCATGGCCATGTCTATGTTAATGGACATAAAGTGAATGTAAGTGATTATACTACGAAAATAGGTGATAAGATTACTGTCAAAGGTTCGGACAAAAGCATAAAGAAAGTAAAAGAGCAGTTGGAAAGCAACCCGAATTTTACGACTCAAAGCTGGCTGCAATTAGGCAGGGAAAAACCTGAAGCTACCATTGTTGCACTGCCGACTCGGGATGATGTCCAGATTCCAGTTGAAGAGCAATTGGTTGTGGAATTCTGCTCGAGATAAAATAATTGTAATTTTTAAAAGTGTAGTTTTGGGGAAATCCCGTTAAATTAAAATAAAGTTCAATCCGTGTATTGCGGATGCTTCTGGCAGACAAACTCAAAGCTTATATAGGAGATATATATGCGAGTTACATGGCGTGGTTTGGAATTGCCGACTCGTGTTGAACGAGACACGATGATATCGGGCGAAAAGTATGGCCGATTCTTGATTGAACCTTTCGAAAGAGGTTTCGGTACTACTATCGGGAACAGCCTTAGGCGTATATTGCTTTCCTCTTTAGAAGGTAGTGCCGTAACGTCAATAAAAATAGCAGGCGTCAACCATGAATTCAGTTCAATAAACGGGGTAATGGAGGATGTCACCGATATTGTTTTGAATGTCAAGAACCTTGTTATTCGGCTTCAGGGAGAGGGACCAAAGGTGATGACTGTTTCGGCGAATAAAGCCGGAGTTATAACGGCTGAAAATATAGTTGCGGACCCGGCCATTGAAGTGGTGGATAAAGAGCAAGTCCTGGCTACGATAACGAAAGACGTGGATTTTGAGATGGAAATGGTGGTTGAAAACGGTCGTGGTTATATGCCTGCTTCTGAACGCATCGCGGCCACAGACAGATTCGACCAGGAGATCGGAAGGATAGTTCTCGATGCCGTATATTCACCGGTTACAAGAGTGCGCTATACGACCGAAGATACTCGTGTGGGGCAACGAACAAACTACGACAGGTTGATTCTGGAGATTTGGACCAACGGAACAATCACACCTGAGATGGCACTTGTGGAGGCCGCTAAAATTTTACGTAAGCATGTCAATCCTTTTGTGCAATATTTTGAGCTTGGAGAACAGACCGTTACTGCATCTGAGATTATTGAGACAGAGGTTCAGGAACAGGCAGTGGATGAGGAGCTGGCTCAAAAACTCAATATGCCGGTTCAGGAGTTAGAGTTGTCTGTAAGAGCAAGCAATTGTCTTGAATCAGCAAGAACTGAGACGGTTGGCCAGTTAGTGAAAATGACCGAGGCTGATTTGTTGAAAATTCGTAGTTTCGGCAAGACTTCTCTGCGGGAAATCAAGAGAAAACTCGCTGATATTGGTTTATCTTTGGGAATGACAGATGTTGAGAATTAGTTTTAATGGGTTTAGATTGATAGTTTTTGCATGCAGTAATACTGGATTGAGAGGAATTTGAATATATGCGTCATAGAGTAGCAGGACGTCGGTTGAGTCGAACAAAGGAGCATCGTCTGGCTATGCGGCGGAATTTGGTTTCATCGCTCTTTCAACATGAAACGATTTCGACAACAATAGAGAAGGCCAAGGAGGTAAAGCCCTTTGCTGAAAAGCTGATTACATTAGCTAAGAAAGGCACGTTACCGGCCAGACGGCGGGCTATTGCTATGCTTGGAAATCGCGATATTGTAGATTATAAGGATGGTCGAGCAACTAAAACCGGTACGATAATTGGAAAATTGTTCAGTGAACTTGGCCCGCGATACCTTGATAGGCCTGGAGGTTATATAAGGATTATTCGGTTGTCGATGAGGAGATTGGGTGATAACGGCCAGCTTGTATTGCTGCAGCTTATCGGCGCTGATGAGAGTTTGACAAAAAAGGTTAAAACAAAAAAACACTCACGTAAAAAAATAAAAGAAGCCGCTGAAGCGGAAGAGGCGGGTCAGGCACTGGAGACGACCGAAGCAGAGGATGAAATCGTCGAAAACCGGCAGGTGGAAGACACTAAAGAAGAGGTCGCCGAAGACCAAGGTACGGAAGAACAAGCTGACCAAAAACAATAGCATCGAATTTACAGGATAGCTATACGATGAGTGCGGATGATTGCCTTTTTTGTAAGATGGTGGCTGGTCAAATACCGGTTACGAAAATTTATGAAGATGAGAGCGTTCTTGCTTTTTTAGATATCGGCCCTATTAGCGATGGCCACACACTGGTGATTCCAAAGCAGCACTTTGAAAAGTTACATGATTGTCCACCGGAGCTTTTGGGCCGGGTCGGCTCGCAACTATGCAAAATCGCTGGCGCTGTAGTCATGGCGATGAATTCTGATGGCTATAACGTATTGTGCAATAATGGCAGGGCGGCTGGCCAGCTTATTAAGCATTTGCACTTTCATATAATCCCTCGTAACACTGACGATGGCTTATTAAAGAGTTGGCCTTCTTACCAATACGAGCAGGGCAAAATTGAGTTAGTTGCTGAAAAGATTAGGAAGATGTTGTAGTTTACTTTTATTGTTGAATAAAAAAATTTTTTCGGTATAAATATATTAATGATCGCGGGGTAGAGCAGTCTGGTAGCTCGTCGGGCCCATAACCCGGAGGTCGCAGGTTCGAATCCTGCCCCCGCTATTCTTAAGTCACGTAGGGACAGGCAATTATGCCCGTATTAGGCAAAAATTCATCTATATGTTAACTCTCAATAGTTTCATGGTTTATCTTCAAAACTTACCCCTTAATTTCGTCAACAATTTGCTGATTAATCACCATTAATCGTACTAATGTCAGCTTTCCTAACCCTTTTTTTCTAATTATGCGCATAATGGTACCGCATTGCTACTTTTTGATAATCCTCGTTCTTATGCAGCTTTGCGATGATAGGATTTGAGTAGCCCACCAAGTCGTTCAATGCAAAAGATCTCGCCTGTGTTACTCGCGTATTTTGGCTCAATGATTTTGCAAACACCTTGATGAATCCGGCCAGTGTGATAATACTCAAGGAATTCAGAAAGAACGTATTGAAGTTGTTTCTCAGATGACAAAATCAGATGATTTAAGCATTCTTCTTTGACTGTTCTGACAAATCGTTCTACATAAGCATTTAGATTTGGACTTTTCGGCGGGAGCTTAATACTTTCAATCCCTCCTGATTTTAGGATTGCAGCAAATTTACTTGTATATAGCGGGTCTCTGTCATGAATTAGATACTTTTTGCTTTTAAGAAAACCATCTTCACAATCAGTAATATTTCGGGCAATCTGTTCCATCCATTTACCGTTTGGATCAGACTTATTGCCAAGAATTCTAACTTTACGAGTTGCTAATTCCATTGCAAAAAAGACCATGCATCTTATAAGTCTACCTTTAACTAACAATTCGACAGAAAAGAAATCACATGCTGCCATAACATTCCAATGGCTTTTAATGAACTGTATCCATGTTGGCTTGACATCAGGCTCAGGATCATAGCCATGTTTTATAAGAATATTTCTGATTGTAGTTCTGCAAACTTCAAATCCAAGTGAATTTAGAATATCACATATTCTTTGACTACCCCATCTCGGATTGTCTTTTCTGATTTTGAGAGTCCACTTGACAATTTCTCTATTAATATTTGGCCTACCGGGATATTTGCGATTTTTGTTTCCATCATATTTACGGGCAATGAGTTTTCGATACCAGCCCAGAATGGTCTCAGGGGTAAACAGGACGGTTGTCTCGTCCAAAAGTTTTCGTGTCAAGTGTTTGGCCTTTGCTGCCAGTTTTATTCTCTGGTGGTTGTTTAGAAGGATACGTTTTTCATTTTCCTGTAGTTCCTTAAGGACTCTGACCTGCTCCTTAAGATAATCAATCGCTTTCCAGAGCTCTTTGTCTACACAATAAGCCAGGTATGTTATTAGTGTGAGCCATAGTTTCTGTTTCATAATCATGGGAGATTAATGGATTGATGCTAATTAAGCAAATGCTTTCGTCCGGATAGAAACCAGAGGCGCTTAAGGGAGGATATTATTTTTGCCCTACGACATTTAGACTGAATTAGGAGAATCTTGAGTAGCAGAAAATGGCCCAAGGATCCCAACGCTACAGCAGCACCTGAAATCCGAACTATTTTGACCGGCTTGTAAAATCTTTTACATAAATTCTCCTTTGGTAAGCGACTATTGCGGCTCTGTGGCAAGGCCTTGTTCCAGCGCCCGGGCATATTCAATGCAGTACCTTGCCCAAGGTTTTGCTTCAAGCCGAGCCCTGGATATTGGTTTGCCCGTAGCCTGGCATATCCCATAAATTCCGATATCAATTCGCTTAAGTGCATCATCAACCTTACGTAAAAGTTTCCTTTCACTTTCCATCAGTTCTAAAGCAAATTGCTGTTCGTAATTATCAGAACCGATATCAGCCATATGGATAGGTACCGCTGAGAGATCTCCTGTTGCATTTGAGGGTGACCTTTTTAGGGTATCACCTGTAATTTCCTCAACATTACCTAAGAGTTCATTACGTTTTTCTAAAAGCATCTGCTTAAAACGCTTTATATCTTGGGTCCTCAAAGAACTTCTTATACGCGGTCTGGCATTATTCTTTCCCGACGTTTTTTTCTGCTTGCCAGCCATTTCCTTATCTTCCTTTCATAATGCTAACTCTATTTCTTGATTTTCAAAGAAAATCGATTAATATTATTAGCCAATCCAGATAACCCCCTGCTTAACCACCTAAATAGACCCTCTAATCGCCAGAATATCGATCGGCCAACTTCAGCTATTTCTACAAATATCTGTCCTCAGCCTCCTTGGAATACCTCATATAGTTATATTCAATATAACTCACAACATAGATATTCATTCCTGATAGTTAGTTTGGCTGTTTTACATAGTTTCTACAACCATAACCATATTTCATATTGACCGATCACAAAGTGTGCATTCATGGCAAAACAATAATATTACCTCGCCAGTTGCGAAGCACAGACCACATCTTCCAGTGTCTGAAAAATGCAAGGGTAACAACATTTGGAAGAGCCAGGAAAGTACCAAACTGTTCAGCTAAGACAGATTCGTCATCTATCTCAGAACTATCGGCGATCCCGGACGATGTATGCGCTCCGCTCCTAGGCCACGGTATTCTTCCTGTACATTTCTTAGGAAACCATCGATATACAGGCACATGAAAACTTTCGGCCAAAAGGCTTAATGCCTGCTGGGCCTGAGGCTCAGTATAGGTATCAATCTGAGCTACCACAATTCTCCGGCAAGTCGAGGAATCCACACAAAACAGTATGGGAATCTTTTTAGACTTTATAAGGAAAGAGTCCAAGGTTGGACGCCGAATTCTAAACTTCATCGCAAGCTCCAGATGATGAGGTATAGCGATAACCTCACACATAGATACCAAAGTTGGAACTAGCTGGTTTAAAGGGCCATCAACATAGCATACCTCAGGTTTTACATTTCTGGGCAGTCTCTTATCCAGGATACAGATAACTTTGTCACAAGTTTCCTGTATTTCGGCCCGTCCGGTTTTTATATATTGTTCCATCACAAAACCCGGCATCGGAATTCCCATCATTGGAGCACTGGATGGAAAATCGAAGACCGATGGTATACCACATCCAACTATTCTTACCTCAAAAGCCGGAAGAACTGTAAGTGTAATTGCCAATTCAGCAGCTTCACCCGGATCGTCTGCAGGTGTAACCGCCATAGCCACTCGGATTTTTTGGATATTTTTGTCCAAAGACATTTAGCTCTCCTTGACCGTCACTTTATTTTGACAGGCATATTTATTTATTTCTGACTCCTATGATCATTGGTATACTTTGCTATATCCGAAATGGTCACAATTCCAAGTCTTTCAGCATGTTGTTGCCGCATCGTAAGCGTGTATGTGTTATTAAAACCGAACGGCTTAAGCCACAAAAGACCGTATTCTTCTAAGAACGCCTGTCTCACACAATCATAAGCCTTGTCTGGGTCAGTTATTACTTTTCGCTTCAAAATGTTTACCAAACCCGTACCCGTGTATTCCGGATATAGGTCAAGATCACCTGCCTTAAGGGCATTGAAGCAAATCATTGTGCCCCCAAGGTTGAGTTTTCGAATAACTCGTATGTTCGAGTTGCACTCAATCAGTACAGCCATAATCTGGCCGAGTATTTCCTGCTCGGTAAATTGCTTACCACCGACTGTAATAGTGCCGGCAGCCCCATTACCAGGTTTAGTACCTTGTAGAATAAGACCGTTAGATATGAGGAACTCGCGGGCAACATTTTCAGCTTTGCGGCCTTTTTCATCTACCTCAAAGTTAAGTTCCTGCATTGTGCCATCAGATATTTTTCCGGAAAGGCTGGCAAGAAGAGGATTAAGCTTAGGATATTCTTCAAGTGTTTCTTTTCTTATCAGAGGTGCGGCATAGTATGGTGGAAAGAAACCTTTATCATCTTCCAATATAACAAGATTATAAGCAGTTATTCGTCCATCTGTAGCAAAACCATCGATAACATCCACAGCACCGTCGGCGATAGCTCTATACATCAAGCCTGGGTCCATTTGCACAGGCTCTGAAGCGAACTTTAAATCATAGCAATTTCTCAGACCGGCGTAGCCATCCTGCCGGGTAAGAAACTCTGCGTCAAATGCGGCTTTTAGCCCTTGCCGACGTCGGCCGAATTGCGGTATCAAAAGTAAGATAGCTATAAAAATGACAACAGCCAAGAAAATCTTAATACGGGTTTTAGTACGCACTTTTTAAGTCTCTAATTAAGTTTGTAACCAAAGTTTTCTAATACCAGAGACCACCATTTCAGTAGATATGGCCCCAATAAACAAACCATTTATACGTGAAAGAATGTTTATGTAACGTTCAAAAACTTTTTCGCGCTCCTCCTTCAGGAAATCTCGAACTGATTTGAAAACAACAACGACCAAAAAACATGCACAAAGACCGAGAAATAAGATAAACATAGAAAGATATGGCCCATGTCTTTTACCAACCAAGATGGCTTGCGTAATTGTACCTGCGCCTATCATGAAGGGTAAGGCAATGGCAGAAGGTAACTCTTCGAGACCGCCTCTCAGCACTTCGGCGGCTTTGTAACCTCTGGTTACATAATTATATGCAACGACGAAGAAAATTATACCGCCGAAAATACGTAATGCCTCAGTCCTAACTCCCAAAAATTCCACAAGCAGTCGCTCTCCTACGAGCGCGAATATCCAAAACACAATGAGTGAGATAAGAGAAGCCCAAAAAAGAACTTTTACAAATATTCGAGACTCTAAATCATCCATCACACCAGCCAAATAAAGGCAGAGAGCAAAAGGATTCAATATCGCCAAAAAAGGTAAAAGTGAACCAAAGATTATACTTATATCTTGACCTATTGAATGCATAAACATACCCTGAGACTAACGTTTATACCAAAACACTCTTATATATTTGCCATCAGAGAATTACTTCATCATCTTTTTTCTGAGGTGGCACTTTTGGCGACTGTCTTTTCTATGGCTTCATCCAAAAATGGGTGTTCTAGGTTTGTGCCAGCGAAGATATTGGAAGAATCCAGCATCGACTTATAAAATTCTGCCCGCGCAGTGGCAAGTTTTTGGGCGTCACTCTTCTGGTCGGCGTTTTTGGCCTGCGACTGAGTTGTTTTAGCCATGTATTCAACGATTTCTCGGGCTCGCTTTTTTGCGTTACAGGCATTTCGAATACAGGAAGCTACTATTTTTCTGGTTTTACTTTCAGAACAAAAACGCGACTTAATCAGTTCGTCCTTAGCTAACAACGTGTTTTCCATTACACCAAGATATCTATTTATCTCCATTAATGTTTGTGCATATCTCTCAAGAATTATGATGGGCTTGCGTTTCGAAACATCCGACATAGGTTTTGAAAGCATTTTTTTAGTTCGAGCTATTGCGGCCTTTGTTCTTTGGTACAGGACCAACGGGCGAAGTCCCGCCGGAATTGAATCTATCGAACTCCATCCCGAACCATCACAAAAATTGCACTTTACAAGACCAAAACTGAAGCAATCAATACAAACCATTTCATGGTCGATGTGCCCGTTCCCATCACAATTCTCACACTTTTGACGGCCTTTCTTGCAAAAAGGACATGAGTGATGTACAAAGGCGGTTATAAGCTTGTTAGTCATCTTCTTTCCCATAAAATCGACAAGTTGCCTCGGCAGATTAGAAGTGCCCGCCAAAATGTGATGTGCTTGCCCCTCGGTAATTAGCCTCATAGCTTCTAGATCATTCCCGCGCTCTAATTCTAAAGCTACGTGTTGCAGAAGTATTCTTAATGGGTCATCGCCGGATATATCAAGCTGCTTAGGTTTATCACCAAAAAGATTATTTTTTTTCTTAACCATACATTGACCCTCACACCTTACTTTCTGTGTCAACTCTCAGGCCCTCAGGTGTAAGCCATTTTTCGATAAAGCCCAGAACCCAGTCAAAAACAAGTGCCAAGACCGCTGCGGGTAGAGTACCAGCTAATAAGTAATCAGGCTGCATACTACGAAGACCTTTAATAATCAGGTCTCCCAAACCACCGGCCCCTATCAGGCCGCACAGGGTAGCAACGCCAATTGTCCAGACAGTTGATATACGAATCCCCGCCATTATCACAGGCAAAGACAACGGCAGCTCGACCAAGAACAATATCTGATACGGTTTCATTCCCATGCCCGTAGCAACTTCAATTATTGAGGTATTAACCTGACGAATGCCTGTATAGGTGTTACGCAAAATCGGCAAAAGTGCGTAAAGTACAAGTGCAACGAGGGCCGGAACAGTACCGATTGTCGGCAGCTTTATAAACGCAAAAATAACAACAATAAATGCAATAAGAGCAAGACTTGGCACTGTCTGGACAGCACTGGCTGTGCCCATAATCACAGATATGAGCTTCGGCCATCGGCATCGAGTTAGATATATGCCGACAGAGAGTGCCAGAATCGTCGCCAATAACATGGCGAAAAATACGAGGTAGATATGCTCGTAGGTGCGATTAAGTATTTCCGGCCCAAGTTTTTGAAAAAAAGACGTTACTAAATTCATTCTGCCTCTCCGGTCTCTCTCAGCATCTGCGTTATAGCTTTCAGAAGCTGTCTTTTTTCGATATTACCAACGAAATGCTGTTGTTCATAAACAGGCAGAGACGACCTTCCAGTTTTTTTAAACATGTCGAGAGCGCCAATTATTGAACCCTTCGCACACAGGTGCAGCGAAGGGATGGAGGTGTCATGGCTGGACATTTTCCCACTCGTTTCAGGCATAACTGCCTCTATCGTTCTTGTAAGTAATGAGAGTTGAAACCGATGTTGGCCTAAAAACTGTTCTACAAACTCATTGGCGGGATTTTCCACGAGCTCAGCCGGTGTGTCGAGCTGTTGCAGACGTCCTGCATCTAAAAGGGCAATTCGGTCACCCATTTTAACCGCCTCAAAAACATCGTGGGTAACAAAGATAATAGTCTTTTTAATTTTCGATTTGAGCTCGGTAAATTCGTCCTGAAGCTGTTCACGAGTAATAGGGTCTAAAGCTCCAAAAGGTTCATCCATCAGTACGATAGGTGGGTCGGCGGCCAAAGCTCGGGCAACGCCAATTCTTTGCCGTTGACCACCACTGAGATGGGTGGGATAACGGTCTCTAAAATCTTCAGGTTCGAGACCAACCATTTTCAGGAGCACTTCAACACGTTTGTAAGTCTGCTTAGCAGGCCACCCTAAGAGATTGGGAACCACAGCTATATTTTCTGCTATAGTCATATGAGGGAAAAGCCCTATATTTTGAATTGCATACCCAATCTTACGGCGCAGTCCGATGACGTTCTGTTCCATAATATCTACGCCATCAATCAATATACGACCCCGACTTGGCTCAATCAGTCGATTAACCATTTTTACTGTAGTAGTTTTGCCGCTGCCGCTGGTTCCCAACAAAACAAGGGTTTCGCCTTCTTCTATTTCTATAGAGAGGTCACAAACAGTCGGTACCGATTCGTAATAGAACTTCCAAATGTGTTCAAATGTTATCAGAAATTCACCCGCGATTACTTTTATCCACTTCGAATATGCCTACAAGTCCGTGGGCACAGCCTTGGCCCCGCTGTAAGTTTGTTACTAAATACCGCAGTGCATAACCAAGCTGTGGCTCTATTATGTTCTCTCTCGGCAGGCCGATACCGAGCCAGCCTACGCCCTCGACAACCCTTTTCATCCGTTTCATCATATCACAAAGAACCGGCGGATGTGTCGGCAGAATAGGTGGTACCTCAGAAGAAAAACAACCCTGTTCTTCATCGTATGTCAATAGAAGTTCTACCACATAGTTTACCAGCGTATTCCAACACATCTGCAAATACTCAAAATAATCGTTAAGAGACCCGAATCCCTCTTTCGGCACATAATCAACCAGCAGAGAAGTCAGGTCGGTTCGCATATTCGCCTCATGCAGAGAATTAACTGCCTGACGAATAGGCTGAGCATGATGGTTGTATTCCGCAGTGTCCATATGCCTGCCGGTAAACATGGAACGGTCGAAATACGCTAGCGGCTTGATTTGAACACCTGATTCTTTACTGGCCCGGCTTATAATTGATTCTGCCTCCTGACCACTGATAAGGCGAAGAGTAAGATGCTGTAATTCATCCCGATGTTTCTCTTGCTCCTGTTTCTCGTAAATATAGGATACAACATAGTCCATATTGCGATTCTTTGATAAATCATTCGTCCAGAGGCTTTGCCATTCGTAAGAGTATCGTCCCAGCCAGTCACATACTATGATGCAGTAATCTTCGGTTTGCTTGGCAATATCGACAAGCAAACGTATAAGTGTCTCATCTTCGTTATGGTGTGAACATGTACCAAAAGAGGTAAAATAAAGGTCAAAAGGCTTGCCGTTTTTTAAGATCGGAAGACTCTTCGTGAAATCTGCCTGCTTAAACACTATTTTAGGATTATTGCCGTAGATTTGGCGCGCCTGGGGGATTAAATCCTTATTCAGGTCGACACCCACATAAAGAGCTAAAACATCCGGCGTTAAAAGATCCACTTCCACATCCTGCAAGTTCGGGTCGCGATGTCGAACACCTGTTAACAGTTCGAAACCATCTGCACTGCCGCAACCCAGGTCCAATATCCGCACCCTGCGCATCTGGGCCTGACTCCGCC
>JASFVS010000249.1:0-4790 GCA_050049715.1 Phycisphaerales bacterium | reverse complement strand
AACACTTGGTATGTGGCCGGGATAAACGGCGAAGATGTCGAAAAAAGTTTAAGTTTTAAACTTCCATTTCTTAAAGGTACAGGAGCAGGAATATTTATAACTGATGGTGCAGATAAGCGTTCGTTTACCATGCGAAAGATTTATGTTGCGCCGGGGAAGGCCTTCGAAACAAGAATGAAGGGAAACGGAGGCTTTGTTATAAAACTCGAAGATTAAATTTTCAAAGTTATAGCCTGCTCAGATTCAATTTCTGCTTTAACAAATATTGAGATAGATAAAATGAAAGGATAAAAGAGATGTTTTTTGTGCGTAGAGTGCATCTTTATTGTACGGTGTTAGTTTGTGTTTTGGGTTTACTGCTGCTTGTGCACTGTACCAAGGTTTCGGCTCAAACCGGCGGAAAGTCGTCTAAGATTGGCAATAAGGATGCCGGGTATAAGTTAGCGGTAAAGCCGTTGTTTCGTGACCCAATCTACGATGGTGCGGCCGACCCTGTAATTTGCTGGAACCGTGGAGAGAAAAAATGGTTTATGTTTTACACGAACCGGCGTGCGAATGAGCCGAACACGCCCGGTGTGTCCTGGGTCCACGGCACACGCGTTGGTATTGCCGAATCCTCGGACGGCGGAGCGACATGGAAGTACAGGGGTACGGCGGATATTGAGTATGGCGAAGGTGACTATAGCTATTGGGCTCCGGATGTAATTTATCACGATGGGCTTTATCATATGTATCTTGCTTTTGTCCCGGGGATGCATACCGATTGGTCCGGAACGAGGGACATTATTCATCTGACGAGTAAGAATCTTCTTAAGTGGAAATATGAGTCAACGCTGAAACTTTCTTCCAACAGGTCCATCGACGCGTGCGTTATGCAACTGCCAAATGGGACTTGGCGCATGTGGTATAACAATGAAGTCGATGGTAAATCTATCTATTACGCTGATAGTCCCGATTTGTTTGTCTGGAAGGAACGAGGCAAGGTGATTGGTGACCGACCCGGTGAAGGGCCGAAAGTTTTTCGCTGGGAAAATCGTTACTGGATGATAGTCGATGTCTGGAGAGGTCTTGGGGTCTATGTTTCGGATAATTGTGAGAGCTGGACGAGGCAAAGCGGGAATTTGCTCAGCGAGCCGGGAAAAGGGCCAGATGATAAGGTTAAGGGCAGTCATCCGGATGTTGTCGTAAGCGGAAACCGAGCCTATTTGTTTTATTTCACTCATCCCGGCAGACGGAACGGTGTTTCGAGGAATGACTTATATGAACAGCGGCGAAGCTCAATCCAGGTTGTCGAACTCGAATTCAAGGATGGCAAGATTACCTGCGACCGCGATAAACCGACATATATTCTGTTGAGATCGGGCAATGACAAATAGATAAAGCGGGAGTAGCAATCTATGAGGATGGATAATAAGCGTTTATCGATAATCGGATTACTGATTATTTGCCAGACCTTTTCCTGTGTATGGATGTCGAAAGCGAATGGGAATTTAATTTGGAAACCGGACAATAAAGATGGAACATACAAAAATCCTATAATTTATTCTGATTATTCCGACCCTGATGTTATCCGTGTGGGTGAAGATTTTTATATGATAGCTTCCAGCTTCAACTGTGTGCCGGGATTGCCGATTCTGCACTCTAAAGATTTAGTCAACTGGAAGCTCATAGGTCACGCAATCGAGCGCTTCGAAGATGAGCGTTTTAATATACCTCATCATGGAAACGGTGTCTGGGCGCCATCTATTCGTTATCATGACGGCTGGTTTTGGATTTTTTATGGTGACCCTGATGCGGGTATCTTCATGACCAAAGCCAAGAATCCCGCCGGGCCGTGGGAGCCGCTTCACCTGGTGCAGGAAGGTAAAGGTTTGATAGATACTTGTCCGTTATGGGATGACGATGGCAAGGCCTATATTGTTCATGCCTGGGCGAAGAGCCGTGCGGGTATCAATAGTATTCTAACGGTTAAACGCATGAACCCTGACGGTAGAAAGATACTGGATGAAGGAACAATGGTATTCGATGGGCGTGAGGGAGTAGCGCCAACTATCGAAGGGCCCAAATTTTATAAGCGTAATGGTTATTATTATATATTCGCTCCTGCCGGCGGTGTGTCGCATGGCTGGCAATTGGCGTTGAGGTCGAAGAACGTGTTAGGGCCATACGAATACAAGCGAGTTCTTGAGCAAGGTTCAACAAATATTAATGGTCCTCATCAGGGCGGTTGGGTTGAGCTGGAAAATGGAGATGACTGGTTCGTACATTTTCAAGACCACGAAGCTTATGGCCGTATTGTTCACCTGAATCCTGTAAGCTGGGTTGATGACTGGCCTTTGATGGGTGTTGATCTGGACGGGAACGGCGTAGGTGAGCCGGTAACTAAATATAAGAAGCCTAATGTGGGAAAAACATATCCCTTAGTAGTTCCCCGGACAAGCGATGAATTTAATTCAGATAAAATGGGTCTGCAATGGCAATGGCATGCAAATTATAAAAACGAATGGATGTCGCTAACCGACAGGTCGGGTTGGATGCGATTGTTTGCAGTTCCTGCTCCTGCCGATGCAGTTAATTTATGGCCTGTTCCGAATTTGTTGCTACAGAAATTTCCTGCTCCTGAATTTACCGTTACGACAAAGCTCGATTTCAGCAAGCTTAATGAGGGGGAAAAAACAGGTCTGCTTATTATGGGGCAATCCTATTCATACATCGCTGTTGAAAAAACTTCTTCAGGTTGTCGGCTGATTAAGATGTCCTGTAAAGATGCGCGTGGTGGCGACGGAGAAGTTAAGGAAAGTAATGTAGGTATCAAGGGTGATTCGATAATGCTTAGAGTAACGGTTGGTGAAGATGCTGTATGTGATTTCAGCTATGGCAGGGGGACAGAATTTTCTAAAATTGGGGAGACTTTCACTGCTCGTGAGGGCAGGTGGATTGGGGCAAAAGTTGGATTGTTCTGTTTGTCAAAGAGTGTGCGGCAGAAATCCGGATATGCAGACTTCGGTTGGTTTAGATTTGAATAAAGTCGAATAGTAAAAGGATGTATGGGAAATCCTTTTAAATATGGAGGCCGTATTATTATGCGACGGGTATTTACGTGCTGCATATGTTCATTGGTTTTGACTTGTGTTGCATTCGGGGGTGAGGAAATTGACCTTACCGGACAATGGAATTTCAAGCTGGACAGCGATAATGTCGGTATAGATGAGCAGTGGTTTTTACAGAAGCTTCCTGAACGAATTACTCTGCCTGGATCATTGCAGGAACAGGGCTATGGTGATAGGCCTTCGGCAAATACTCAATGGACCAGTAGAATCGGCACGAAGTTATTAAAAGACCCTCGTTTTACCGAGTATATCAATTCGGACGATTTTAAATGTCCGTTCTGGTTGACACCTGACAGGCATTACGTTGGTAAAGCGTGGTATCAGCGAGAAGTGAATATCCCTGAAAACTGGCAAGGTAAACGTATTGTGTTGCAATTGGAACGGCCTCACTGGAAAACGACCGTCTGGGTGGACGGCAATCAGGTTGGCTCTCGTGACAGTCTGGGTACAGCGCACGATTATGATTTGTCGGATTTCCTAAAGGCCGGAAAGGCACATGCCCTGACAATATGTGTCGATAACCGTTATGTGATTCCGGTTGGAAAAGATGCGCACAGCATTTCCGACCAGACACAATCCAACTGGAATGGAATTACAGGTCGAATTGTCCTTGCCGCAGGGCCGAAAATTTGGATTGACGATGCTCAGGTTTATCCTGATGTTTCAAATAAAAGTATTAAGGTTAATGTTAAATTTGGCAATTCAACGGACAGGGTTGGAGAAGGTGTTTTGGCTGTATACGCCGAAAGTTTCAATACCGTCAAACGGCGAAGAACACCAGTGAAAAAAATTCCGGTCAAGTGGAACAAAGAAAATGGGAAAGTTTCCTTCGAATACGATATGGGTGATGATTGTTTGCTGTGGGATGAATATCAGCCTGCTTTGTATCGTTTAATTTTATCTTTGAAGGGCGGAGAAATAAGTTCGATTAAAAATGTGACGTTCGGCATGCGGAAGCTGGATATTCAGGGTACACAATTTTCTATTAACGGCAGGAATATATTCATTAGAGGTACTCTGGAATGCTGTATTTTCCCGATGCATGGTTATCCCCCGACGGATATTGAAGAGTGGAAACGAATTATTCGTATTGCAAAGGCCCACGGGCTTAATCATTTTCGTTTTCATTCATGGTGTCCGCCTGAGGCGGCGTTTGCGGCTGCGGATGAGGAGGGATTTTATCTCCAGGCCGAAGGGTCATGCTGGGCAGGCTTTGGGGATGGCACTGAATTAGATAAATGGATATATGATGAAATCTACCGAATGATTAAGGCGTATGGTAACCATCCTTCGTTTTGTTTCTTTTCACCCAGTAATGAACCGAGCGGGCGTAACAGGGACAAGTTTCTCGGTGCACTTTTAGAGAGTTTGAAAGTTAAGGATAACCGAAGATTCTATGTCGCAGGCGCAGGGTGGCCGCAGATAAAAGAGAACCAGTATTCTATTGAGCATGCCGTGAGGCTGCAACGCTGGAAGACGTTGAAGTTCGACCAGCCGCCTCAGACGTTTGATGATTATCGTGAGCATGTGAATGCTCGGCCGGTGCCTGTCATCGGCCATGAAATCGGGCAGTGGTGTGTTTATCCCGACCTGGACGAAAACAGACAATACCCGGGTGTATTGAAAGCGAAGAATATGGAAATATTCAGGGACAAGCTGCAAAAAGCGGGGATGGGTCAT
>JASFVS010000248.1:0-4796 GCA_050049715.1 Phycisphaerales bacterium | reverse complement strand
GTTCTTTATTTTCTGTTCCATCTGACTGACCCGCTGGTCTTGATAGAGCTGATTGGTAAAAGGTGCCTGTTTAATATAATCACTGAGAACCGTATTATAAATCTTGTATTCTTCCCAATCGGTGTATGCTAAAATCCGGGCACATTCTTCTTCAGTTGGGAAAAGACGCTCCTTCGCCTTATTTGTTTTTATCCTGGCCGGAAGTATCTTTTCCACCTGCTCGCAAATCGTCCCGGCCAAAAGATAATTACCGTCGAAATTCATGTGGACGTGTTCATAAAACAGTTCTTTACCGGGTGTTCCATAGGAGCTGTTTTCTTCAAACGTCTTCACAGCATCCAATAAATAAACACCTTCATCGGTTCTGTCACGGGCTATATTGCGAATAATCTCATTGATTTGATTATCCGCACGGAAACGAAGCGTATCCAGCTCGCGTGCCCTAACATATCTTTCCCTGCTCTTTTCATACTCACCCATAGCCCAGTAACAACGCCCAAGACGAAATTGCAGGTCTGCATAAGAGCCATCTATATCAGCGGCCGCCAAGTACTGCTCCACTGCCTGAGCATAATTACCTTCTGTCTCGAATTTGATTCCCTGCTGATAAAGTCCCTCCCAGCTTTTCTCCTCAGTTTCCGTTAAATCAGACCGGTGTAGTGATGCAAACGGCGGGCTGTCTTTTAAATTGCCGGGCACGGTACAAAAAATGGTTTTTATTCCTCTCTTGGTTGCAAGTCGGCAAATGCCCTCAAGATTCCTTTGAAAGTGACTATAAACTATTGGAAGATTAACATTGTTCGCCCTGACCTGCTTTTCGAGGAACATTTCCATACCCCGCCAAACCTTAGGAGTATCGCCGGAGCCTGTTAATTCCAGCAGATTGTTCATAAGCTGACCTAGCCTGGTTGCTTTAAACGCAATCCCAAAACGGATTAGAGATAAATTCGGGCTAAGTGACGAAAAGACAGTTCCCGCCCCGTAAGGCCCGACCACTTCGTTGTTACCGAGATACACAATAAACAAATCGCTTTGATATCGCGCGCAATCTTTGGCGACCTCCAGAACAACATGAGAATTGATAGCAGGCATTGCAGGGACCATAACCTCGAAATTCGTTTCCGGATACTGATGACGTAACATGGCTTGTAGAATTCGCCCGAAAGAAAATCCACCGTCCGGCGTACCCGCCGCGGCCGAAGCACCCATAACAAAAACTCTATAAGTATAGTCTGATTTTTTCACAGGAAAAATGAAAGGGTCGGTTGTTCGCGCAATGTTTGGATGAAAGAAACGCCATGAAAACTTATTATTGTTAGAATAAGAAGGCACAGAATTTACCTTGCTTTTGACTGTAATATGCGTGGGAAAACCATAGCCGACCACGCGTAAGGCAATCTCCAGAAGTAAAAATAAAAGTGCCGGAATAATAGTAAGTGCAATGATGCGAAACAGCCACAGCCGCCGGCCGGTTATAAGCTCACGCGGTGCTTCTTCAACAGCTTTTTGTTTCTTTGAACGTTTGAAGATTCTGGAAGTAAATTTTCTCTCTGGGAGCGAGTGCCGCTTTATCCTGCGCCTTTTAGTACGTGACGATTTCTTAACTTTTCTTCCTTTAGCACTCATTCACCAAATCTCTTCGATAAAAATTGTAATTCGAATAAATATTTTACTTTGGGGCACATTCTGTACTCCATCGGTTATTAAACACTATTCGATTAGTTGGAGGTAGTTTTTTTCAAATATGTCACTTCGGCCCTGGTCAGCATTCTGAATTTGCCGGAGCCAAGACCACGAGCGGTGAGCTTGCCTATTCGTATCCTGGTCAGTGCTTTCACAGGCAAGCCGACCTTTGCTAACATCCTGCGGACCTGCCGGTTAAGACCCTGCCGAATAGTCACTTCGAGCATAGATTCTTTATGCCCGCGCTTTAATACCTTCACCGACGCCCTGCCTGTTTTTCCCTCGGCCAGCCAGATTCCCTTTTTCAACTTTTCAATCTGTTCTGTTTTAATTTTGCCTTTTACCTTAACAAAATAAGTCTTCGCTAATCCGTATCGTGGATGTGTTAATCTGTTTGCCAATTCGTTGTCATTGGTAAGAATAATCAAACCTGTAGTATCGGCATCGAGCCTGCCCACGCAAAAGATGCGTTCATTAGTATGGATAAGGTCTATCGCCTTCCTTCTGCCGTGAGGGTCACGGTTAGTACAAATCACACCCTTAGGTTTATTAAGAAGAAAATATACTTTCTGGGCGGCACGAATCTTTCTGCCGTTCACAGTTATAACATCTTTTTGAGGGTCAGCAAAAGCCGGCAGCTCATCCACCACTTTTCGGTTTACTCTGACCACTCCACTGAGTATCAATTCCTCGCATTTTCTGCGGGAATCAACGCCGGCCGCCGCCAAAACCTTTTGTAATCTTTGTTCAGTCATTCAACACTCAACTCCGGACTTTTTAATCTACGCTCCGCCAAAACTAATATTTAACTTATCCGCATAAATAATTCCTATACACGCTAATACCCAGAGCACAAAGCCAACCTGAAAAGGCAAATCCTTGAGAACAAGCTGCACAGGGTCTGAGAACCTGCCTTGCTGTATCATCGCTCTAAAGCGGAATACACAGTACAAAACCAACGGCGCGGTATAGACAAGATTATTAGTACCGAAAAGCCTTAACGTCCTGTCATCCATAGCATAAAGCAGAAAACACACCACCGCCAGGCCGCTGGACACATCGAGCATATGCGCCAGCAGTTCGGGTGTATAGCCTGCTAATGTTTTACGAAACGATTCGCTGTTCTCATTAAGCATCGCTATTTCACTTCGGCGTTTACCAAAGGCCAAAAACAAACATAAGGCAAAAGTGCAGATAATCAGCCAGGGCGAAATAAACACTCCCACTACAACCGCCCCGGCGATGGCACGAAGGCAAAAACCTATCGATATCACCGTGCAATCGAGAATCATCATTTTCTTAAACGCAAGCGAATATAAAATCATTAATCCGATATAAGTGACAATAATAATCGCAAAAACCTGCGAAAGCATTAAACTACCAATAATCGCGACCACCGCACATAAAACAGCCATTCCGGCAGCCGATGAAATTGTAACACTGCCCGCTGCAATCGGCCTCTTACTTTTATCCGGGTGCAGCCCGTCGGTTTTACGGTCGATGATGTCATTAAGTATATAGACGGCGGAAGCAGCTAAACAAAAACAGAAAAAACCACCAATCGCCCTGCCAATAGCCAAAGGCTCACCAAGTTTTCGACCGAATATAAGGGCCGCAAAAATAAAAATATTCTTCGTCCAGTGCATTGGACGCATTATCTGCAAAAACTTCATAACTTCGCCTTTCAATATTAAGAATGTCATCCCGGCGTAAGATTGTTATCCCTGCAAAAAAGAGATAGTGACCTATAGTTCAATACTATTGTCTTAAAAATATCGACATTTAAGTAGATAATGCGTAAAATTATACCGTAATAGGCACAAACTGTATAGCGTGCCGCTTATATTTAATGTAATACAGGGCACTAAATATGATAACAACCGTCGTTTTCGATTTAGACGATACACTCTACGATGAGGTAGATTATTGTAAAAGCGGCTTTGCAGCCGTGGCTGAATATCTCGCCAATCAGCCCGATGCACCGTGCGCCGAGCGTATTTACACCACCCTCTGGAAACAGTTCACCGCCGGCAATCACAAAACAACATTCAATACCACCTTCGATGAGCTTGGCATTGATTACGATGACAAATTCATTGGTAAGCTAATAGAGATTTATCGCAACCATAACCCGAAAATTTCATTACCCCAAGACAGCCGGAACGTCCTCTGTGAATTAAAAACAAAATATACATTGGCTCTGCTGACAGATGGCTTTCTTCCCGGTCAGGAATTAAAAGTCAAAGCGCTCGGAATCGAACAATATTTCCAGTGCCTAATCTATACTGAAAAGCTCGGCAGAGATTGCTGGAAACCATCGCCCGCCGGCTTTGAAAAAATCATGCAGGACCTGCAAACCAGAGCCGAAAATATGGTTTATGTCGCTGATAACGAAAAAAAGGACTTCATCGCGCCTAACAAACTGGGATTTTCGACCATCCAGCTAATCCGCCCTGCCCGGATACATACTTCTCCAGCAGCAGAACCAAATGCCGCGGCACAACATATAATACGCCAAATCGGCCAATTATCTGCCCTTCTGGACAAATTATGAGACCTTAACTCCAAAAGCCAGCTCTAAGTTCAAAATCGAGCCGGCTGTTATTTAAATAAACGTTCTATCTGTAAAAACACTTCTCCAGGCTTTTTTTGTTGACTCACAGTCCATTTAGGGCTATAATAAACTCTGAAAACAAGCTATTTAGGGTGATTTTTCTGTATTTGTGAGGAGTTCTATTATGCCAGCACGCAGGAGAAAGCAAAGCAATGCTATGCTTTACACATTAATAACCTTTGTCGGTCTGTTTATTGTCGCAACCACAGTGGCCGTTATCTACTACGTCGAAGCCGAGGACAAACGAACGAGGCTTGCCAATTTACAGACCCTTGTTGATGATTTGGCCACCAGCAGAGAACAGGACGCACTCGGAACCATAGTCGGAACCAGACTCAGCCGTCAAACCTGGCTCGGCACAATGGTAGAGCATCTCAACGAAACAACGTCTCTGATCCTCGGGGGCGTACCCGAAGCCACATCGGCCGAAGTTAAAATCAATGATGTCAATACAGCCGTAGTAAATGCTGTACAGGCCGCTCAAGAACACATCGATATT
>JASFVS010000247.1:0-4837 GCA_050049715.1 Phycisphaerales bacterium | reverse complement strand
GCATGAGCACCGTACAGTGTCTTCAGCTCAGTCCACTCTGGGTGTGCCTTAAGCAGAAATGAGCCTGTATCGGATTATGGCAGAGGCCAGTGTTGGGAAGGTGTGCGAGCGGAGTACATAATCATATCAATCTTTGCGATGATTTCAGGAGGTGCATCGGCAATGTTGTTCTTTTCGGCGATGTTGTCTTTCAGGTTATAAAGCTCTATCGGGCCATCAGGGTCCTTGGCTACGTTCAGACGGACGCCCTTCCAGTCGCCCATTCGCACGGCCTGTTTTTTGCCCTGCTCGTGGAATTCCCAGTAAAGGAACTCGTGCTTTTTTTGTTCTGAGTCCCGGCTGAGAAGTGTTGGTAGAAAGGAAATACCGTCAATATCCTGCGGTGGTTCAGTGCCCGCCAGTTCACAGCAGGTGGGCAGGAAATCCCAGAAGGCCGAGACGTGGTCGGTGACTGAGCCGGGCTTTATCCTGCCCGGCCAGCGTGCAATCATAGGAACTCGTATGCCGCCTTCGTACAGGTCGCGTTTGTAACCTCGCAGGGGCCCGTAACTTCTGAAGAAGCTCGGGTCGGCTCCGCCTTCTTTGTGCGGGCCGTTATCGCTTGAGAACATTACAAGTGTGTTGTTATCCAGACCGAGGCTTTTGAGCTTCTCCATCAGTTTGCCGATGTCACGGTCCATTCGAGTTATCATGGCGGCGTGGCCTTTCTGGGCGTCCGGCCATTTCTCTTCGGCGTAGGGTTCGAGTGAAGGTACTTCCATACCTTTTTGCCCGGCTTCGTTGTTGGCGTGCGGGATTGTATAGGCCAGATATAAAAAGAACGGGCCTTTGTTGTTCTTTTCGACGAAGGTCAGTGCCTCTTCGGTGAACAAATCGTGCGAATACTCAACTTTTTTTGCGGCGACACCGCCGGGAGAACGGTCATGCCCATTAATAATATGATTAACTTCGTTCGCAAGCTCGACTTTTTCTTCGTTGCGCCAGAGGTATCCGGGATAGTAGTTATGGGCGTGTCTCTGATTGAGATAGCCGAACCAGTAATCGAAGCCCTGTTTGTTGGGGATTCCTGTTGTGTCGGGTTCGCCGAGTCCCCATTTACCGATTATGCCCGTGGTGTATCCGGCCTTTTTGAGCAGCTCGGCGACGGTGAGGTCTTCGGGTCTTAGCGGGACTCGTGCGTTGCCGCGGACAAGACAGCGGCCTGTGTGCAGGCCGGTCATCAACGAACACCGCGATGGGGCGCAGACCGTGCTGCCGGCGTAATGGTCGGTGAATCGCATGCCCTCGGCGGCCATTGTGTCTATGTTCGGTGTTTTGATTTTCTTTTGACCATAGCAGCCGAGGTCGCCGTAGCCCAAATCGTCGGCAAGGATAAAGATGATATTCGGCGGCTTTCCTTCCGTCATAGCCGGCCGGTCTTTGCCTGTACAGCCGGGCAGCAAAGAAGAGATTCCAGATGAAGCGGCAGCGAGGCCGGTAATTTTGAGGAAATTCCGGCGAGTAAGTCCGGGACGTTTTGTTGTTCGATTGCTCATAGTGACAACTATGGTAAATGATAGATTGGAAATAGTAAATAACAAATGTGTGTCAACCGGGGAGGATTCGGTTTTCTTTTTAGTTACTGTGAAGTCGGGGCTACATCAGGACCGTACTTTTTTATGGCTTCTTCTTTGATATAGTCCATAATTTGAGCGAAGTGAACGGCAGGCTCAATCCGTTTTTTTCTTTCTTTTTTGTCAGGATAGACGACTTTGAGGATTTTCTTACTTTCCCGCTCTTTGGGTTCGATTTCGAGTTTTACTGAAAATTTATGTTGGTCGAGAAAATCAAGAGTTGGGACGGGGTATGGTTTGGGTTTTGCGTCGTGGCACTCGGCTATGCCGGGAACAATCCAGGGTGTTATGAATCCGTCGTCCAAGCCAAGGTCGAAATTTCTCCCTTTCATTTTAACAAGGAACAAAAAACCATCCGAGAACCACTGCCCTTTTACCGCCTCGGCGGCACGCATCGCGGTTTCTTTCGATTGAATCTTCAGGTCGATAAGCTCCTGCTTAATTGCCAACGTCATTGCCGCATCGTATAAATATTTATTGTCTCTGAGGACCTTAACTGCGATGTGTGTGCCGAGAAGATTCGAGTACGAATCTTCCCACGAGAAAGCCGATGGAAACTCCGGATATATTTTTATGCTGCTCCAGCCAAACCATGTGAGTATTTCGTGCCAGACGCTTGCGGTATAGGCGAAGTATTGTCCCAGGCCGAGGGCGATTTCGCGGGCATAACGCTCTCTGGATTGTTTCGACAGACCTTTCCAGTATTCGGGATATGTAATGTGTACGTGATATACTGAAGGCTCTTTGAGCTTGAATGTAAAGTCTGTTTTGCCTTTCTTTATTTGCTTAAGTGTTTTTATTGTGAGGAAGGCGGTCCAGTCGGCGGTTTTTCTTAAATGGGCGATGTCGATGTGCCCGCCCCTGCAGGTGTAAACGATTCCGTTTCCTTCGGACCATCCGCTTGTGTATCCGTGTGTTAATAACTCGCTTGGGCCTATAAAGGTTGTGCCCAATGTCGAGCTGGCATAGGATGCAGGTCTGATTCGCGGAGGCTTTTTGATGTCATACTGGCCGGCGAATATGTGGCTGCAGCCTGTCTGGAGGAATAGAAAGCAGCAGAGCAGCAAGGTAATAAAGGCTTTTGTGACAAAATGGCCGCGGCTGTCTTTCATTTAAGGATTCTTCCTCCGAATATTGATACATCCGGTGTTTATACTTTTGGGTACGACCCCAGATGGAAAATCGGAAATATCAGTGCTTTGCTTTACATCATTATTCGGTATTCTTCGGTTTTCAGGGCTGAAAGCCGAAGTTTTCAGGCATATATTTCGGGGTAATTACGAAAGTTATTTGTGATGTCCGAATAAAATATGCTCTGGTCAAGCGGGTCCGAGTTTGAAGTCAATCTTTCCATTATCGTTTAATTTTTGTTGTTATCAGTCGTTTAGAGCCGAAGAAATAACTGAACATTATTATTTTTGGCCGGCGTGGGAAATTATTGGTTTTCTGCGGGCGTAAGGGACTCTGGTGCTTACAACATCAAGTGACAATCCGGTGGCTGATTGTATCGCAGGGGTAGTTGTTGTTTTGATGGCTATCGGTACGGTTTTTATTTTCTCGGCCAGCGCCAATATCGGACAGAATATAGATTTTCAGAGATTTTATGACTATCCGGGGCTGCGGCAGCTTTTGTTTTTTCCTTTGGCCTGTGCGGTTATGTATATTTTTTCTTTGTGTGATTATCGCAGGCTAAGTTTAAGCAAGGGCTGGCTGAAGTCGCCGGTCGGCTATTTATTAGTGCTCAGTGTTGTTTTGCTTGCAATTGTTTTGTTACATAAGTTCTATCCGTTATTTCCGGGATTGGTTCCCCGGATAAACGGGCACTATCGCTGGCTGAAAATTCCTGTCGGGCCGATATCGGTGAGCTTTCAGCCTTCGGAGATGGCCAAGTGGATGGTTGTTTTTTTCTTAGCGGCCGTGTGCTGTAAGTTCGGGGATGATATCAAATCGTTCTGGAGGAGGTTTATACCGATTTGCTGCGTTGTCGGAGTGGTGGTGGGGCTTATTATTGTCGAAGATTTCGGTACGGCGGCGCTGATATCACTTCTGGCTTTTCTGATGTTAATCATCGGCGGGGCAAATCTGTGGCATATTTTGCCGCCGCTGCCGTTCGGGGCTTTGGCGTTTTATATGGTTATAAGACAGTCGCCGGCGCGGATGCAGCGGATAATTGCTTTTTTGAATCCTGACAAATGGACCGATTCTATTAATTACCAGCCTCACCAGTCGCTGATTGCTCTTGGTTCCGGTGGGCTTTGGGGAAAAGGACTGGGCAAGGGAATCAGTAAGTACGGGCATTTGCCGGAGGATACGACCGATTTTATTTTTGCGATAATCGGCGAAGAGCTTGGTTTCGTCGGCAATGCAGCGGTCATCGGCTTGTTTATTGTTTTTCTGTGGCTGGGGATTTTGGTAGTTGTGCGCTGCAAGGACCGTTTCGGCCAGATTCTGGCGGGCGGGATTGTTCTGACGATTGCGATTCAGGCAGTGCTTAATATTGGTGTTGTAACGGTTGTTTTACCAACGAAGGGTCTGCCATTGCCGTTTGTCAGCGCCGGTGGGACCAGTATGCTGCTTTCAGCCGCTGCGGTCGGCGTGCTGTTGAATATCGCTGGACAATGCGCATCGGAGCCCTGCCGGTTAGAAGATGAGCCGGTTTCCTGAACCATCCAACCGGCGGATCTTAAGGTTGTTCCGGTAAAAGGCCGTCAGGCACGGGCTCACCGAAGTCGGGTGTGCCATCAGGTTTCCATCCAAACTTTTGTACTCGCGTGTGCCGGTCCGGATTCTGAAGCGGGTCGCCCTGAATCTCCTTATAGTTACGCGCGTGGTAAACCAACAGGTCGGTTTTGCCGTCGGGGGTGGTAGTAAAGCTGTTGTGTCCGGGGCCGTACTGGCTGTTGGCCGGGCTGCTTTTAAAAACGGGGACGGAAGATTTTGTCCATGACTTTGCATCTAACAGGTTGGCATTTGCGGGGGCGGTAAGCAGACCCATGCAGTAGTTATGGTCGGTTCCGCTGGCGGAGTAACTGAGGAAGACGCGGTCGTTGCGGACGATTGCGGCGGGGCCTTCGTTGACTCTGAAACGGATAATCTCCCAGGGATACTCCGGTTTTGTAATCATTACCTGCGGGCCGATTATTGACCATGGGTTTTTCATGCTGGCGATGTACAGGTTTGTGTTGCCGCCGATTTGGGGGTCATGCTGGGCCCAGACGAGGTAG
>JASFVS010000283.1:0-4327 GCA_050049715.1 Phycisphaerales bacterium | reverse complement strand
AGCGGTCGATTATTTCGACCCCGACCGGGGTGTTCGTTTCAGCACGTATGCGGCATGGTGGATAAAACAAAGTATCAAGCGTGCATTACTTGAAAATGTTCAGCCGGTTCATATCCCCACTTATATGGTAGCCTTGATAAATCAGTGGCGGCACACATCCGCCGAGCTTGAGACCAAACTCGGTAAGACATTAACTGTTGAAGAGATGGCTGAAGCTATGAATTTACCGCTGCGCAAGGCAAAACTCGTACACCGCATTATCGATGTCCTTGGCTCTGTAAGTGAGTCTTACAGTGACGATGTCTCGGACGAGGACCAAATGCTCGAAGCCATCCTTGAGGACCCGAATGCCTGTAGGCCGGAGGAGATTATATCTGCGGTTGAAGAGAAATTGAAGGCCGTAAAGCTGCTGAATGAGATTGACCCACGGGAAGCGAATATCCTGAGACTTCATTACGGCCTTGATGGAAATAAACCGATGCCGTTGAAAGATATTGCTAAACAAATGGGCCTGACACGAGAGAGGATTCGTCAGATTCGGCGCGATGCCCTTACTAAACTTTACGAGTTTATGAACGAAGAATAGCGCCAAAATAACATTTCAATAATACTTGCATTTCACAATTAATATACAGATAATAGTAAATAAATAGCATTTCCGTTTGTGCGGTTATATTGTGTAAATTTACCAGGGAAGGTGGAAAAATGATAAGCGAGAAAATTGACCTGAAAAAACACATTCGTAGCATACCGGATTGGCCTAAGAAAGGGATTGTATTTTATGATATCACACCGTTGTTAGCCGATTCGAAAGCTCTTGCGGCGGCGGTGGATGCTTTATGCGCCGATTTTACAGGGGCCGGTATCGAGTATGTAGCTGCCGTGGAAGCCAGAGGATTTATATTTGGTGCGGCGGTTGCGGAAAAGCTCGGAGCCGGCTTTGTACCAATCCGAAAAAAAAACAAGCTGCCTTCCAAAACGGAAAGTGTTACCTACGATTTGGAATACGGTAAGGATACCCTGGAGGTGCACAGTGATGCCATAAAAAGCCCGGCGAAAGTTTTGATGATTGATGATTTATTGGCAACGGGCGGGACAATGGCGGCGGCCTGCAGGTTAATCGAAAAAATAGGAGGGCAGGTTGCAGGTATAGCATTTCTGGTTGAGCTTGTTGCTCTTGGCGGGAGAGAAAAGTTAGGAAATTATCGAGTTAAATCAATCATTTCACTTGAATAAGTCTTAACTTAGATGATTGCTTTTAATCTCTTTGTTGTCCCCGGAAAATGGTTAGTTGTTTAAAAGTTATCTTCTTGAGGGTGAAGTTTCTGCGGCTTATTTGTTTTTAGTCCTTGTGTAGAACAATAAAACACCTCCGAAACCGAGCAATACAAAAGTGGCCGGCTCAGGGATTGGGGTCTGTGTCAATTCGAAGGTATAACTATGGTCGTCGGGAATGTTTATATCGAACTCAAGCGTGACGACCTCGCCGGGTAATACTGCTTGAGGCGCCTCGAACTCTATTGTCCAGGCGTCCGGATATAATACTGTGTTGAATTTGCTGCTCGAAGCGCTGTCCTCAATGAATGTAGCATCGCCTTCCGGATCAAGAGAGAGAACATAGCCGGTCCATGTAAAGTCAATTTCGTTCGTAGTAGTTATCTGGACATTGAATGTTGATTGGGCCTCAGCACTTAAAACGATATCGGGTGGGTTTGATGAAAAGACGGTTTGTGTAATTATAGCGCCGCTTGGCGACCAGGTAAAATCTGTGTTGGCCGAAAAGCTTGTCAACATTCCATTGGCCGCATTCTGAAAGGAAATGAGCACCAAAACAAACACTATAAAGACTAAGCGCTTGCTCATCTGAATCTCCTCCTGATATTTTCTTTATGTCCAGTTCTTGATGTGAACCTGAACTATTCCAGTGTATAAGCAAGTTGTGAAAAATGCAACAATTTTTTCCTATTTTAACAACAAGAAGTTTGACCAAGTTCTTATTTTTAACAATAAGAATTTCTTTAAGAAAACGTTCGAAAACATAAAAAACTGACTTTACAGCGCTGAAAACAAGGTATTTTGTCTAAAACGAGGATTATAAAAGGGGCTTTAGCGGCGAAAATACCGAATATTGGGCTATGAAATTTTTTTTGCTTGAGTGATATTTAGGAAATTGACCAGGTTACCTAACAAAGTTGATAGTGATTAAGAATTTAGATTTTTTTATAAAAATTTGAAATTGCTTTGGAATTATGCTGCATATAAATGTATAACATGTCATATTGCTACATATTATTAAGGATATTATGCTATGCAGTTACTTTCAATAGAAGATTTGGCGGCTTATCTGGGTGATTCGAAACGTACGATTTACAAGTATATCGCTACCGGCGATTGTCCTCCGTATATCCGGATAAGTGCCAAGAATATCAAATTCGATAGAGCTGACGTTGATGCCTGGCTGGAATCGAAAAAGGTCTATCCTGAATCAGGAGGTAAGAAAATGAGTAGCGTTTCTTTAATTGGCAACATAAAAACTGCTGTTAAAAAAATTATCGATGAGAGCGAGTTACCCTGGGCCCCGCGCGCGCAAGCCGTCCTTAAACAGGCGGTAAAACAGGCCCGCAAAGATGGATTTGACGTCATAGGTACCGAGCATATTCTGTTTGGGATTGTATCCGTGAAAGGATGCATTGGAGCAAGGGTTTTTGAAAATCTTGGTTTTGATTCATTAACATTCCAACAGCATTACGAACGGTTATGCAAGCCTTCGGATGAAAAGAAAGATAGTAAGGCCGAACCTGGTGAAGATGTCGATAAGGTTATTAAGTGCGCTTATGAGCAATCCACTCGGTGGGGACATACATATATTGGGACAGAGCATTTGCTTGCAGGGATACTGCTCGCCGGGACCGGCCCTGGATTCCAGATACTAACTGACAATGGTATTACTCTGGAAAAAGCAAAAGAAGAAACGGCCAAGCTTATCGTTTGTCGTTCTGATAATTAATAGCAAGTTAAACATAAAAAAGAGGGAAAGGAACAAAATATGATAAGCAACGTTTTATCGTTTTGGTTTCCGGGGCCAGCGGAATTATTTGTTATTCTTGTGATTTCAGGGACCCTGATAGTTTTAGGATATTTTATTGCCAAAATGGTCTTACGGAATAAAAATGAGAATATAAGATTACGTTTGGAAGTAGGCAAACTTGCTGATGAGCTTGAGCAAGTGAGGAAGCAGAAGAAATCTGAGGATGAAGGCGATACTTCGAATAAGTCAGACTGATATTTTTTTGGCAGAAACAATGCGGTCGTTGTTGTGAAAGTCTTTTTCGATTTTAATCTCATTGTAAACACCGGTTTGTTCGAGCAATTCTTTCACGGCGGGTCCCTGAGCATATCCGATTTCCATTATCATCGCAGCGCCGGGTTTTAAAAACTCATCCGCTTTTTCAATAATCCTTCGATAAATATCTAAGCCTTCAATTCCTGCGAACAGGGCTTTTCGAGGCTCGTAATCTTTTACGTTTTTGTCGAGCTTTTCGTATTCGGCGCTGCTTACGTAAGGTGGGTTGCAGACAATCACATCGAACTTCTCGACATCAAGCCCGGATATAATCGGGTCGAACAAATCGCCGCATAATAACTTGATTCGATCTTCTAACTCATGCTTTTTAACATTCTCATCAGCGATGGCGAGAGCCTCATCGCAAATATCTGTTGCGATTATGCGGGCATCGGGAAAATTCTTTCCTATTGCCACGGCTATGCAGCCGGAGCCTGTGCACAGGTCACAGACGGATTGAGTGCCGTGGCGTGTTCGTAAAAATTCAATCGCGCGTTCGACGAGCAACTCTGTTTCCGGACGCGGTATCATACAGGCCGGTGCTATATTCAGTTCCAGAGAATAAAATTCGGTCTTGCCGACCAGATATGCAACCGGTTCCTGTTGGCCAGCACGTTTGACCAAATCGCGGAGCTTGTCTAATTGCTCGGCGGCGACAGGTTTGTCGAATTGTGTATACAGTTCGATTCGCTTCAATCCCAGCACGCCGCTAAGCAGAATTTCTGCGCTAAGGCGGGGCGATTCGATACCCTTATTAGTAAGGTATTCGTTAATCCAGTTTAAGAGCTTTTGTATCGTCCAGTCAGCCACGGTATGATTGTATCAGATATAGACCTTATCCATCAATCTTGGAAATGTGATGCATTGTCGGATGTGCTTTTCGCCGGTGAGCCATGCGATGGTTCTCTCGACTCCGAGTCCGAAGCCGCCGTGCGGGACTGAGCCGTATTTTCGCAAGTCAAGATACCATTCGTAATTTTTAAC
>JASFVS010000246.1:0-4908 GCA_050049715.1 Phycisphaerales bacterium | reverse complement strand
AGTGGCTAATGTGGTAAAATAACGTGTTTTAAAATTTTTCTGAAATTACAAACAAAAAGGGAGATTTCTGCAAAAGCGCAATTTGTTAGTAATTTGGGCTTCTTTGTGGCCAATATTTTAAAGGAAAAGCCAAGAACCAATTTATCCTTATTATACTTAAGTGTTTGTATGGGAAGTGGTTATGTAAACAAGATTTTAGTTGAATGTTTATTGTTTGTAATTAGATATACTTTGGCTTAGCGGCCTCAATTGCAATATCTAAACGAGTGTTGTATAATGAGTGGCGAGTTAAGTTGGATAAATATTGGTTACGGATTGACAATTATATTATTTGTATTTATCTTAAATTACCACTTTCGGGTTGAGGATAAGTGGAGCCAATAATCACAGATAGTGAATATAGAGATAATGTAAGCCTTGCATCCAAGGTTTTTGCCGAGCACGGTGATTTTATTCTCGCGGTGATCTGTTCCAAACTTAAGAATAAAGCTCAGGCGGATGATATATTCCAAGATTTTTTTATTTCTTTAGTTAAAAAGCCTTTGCCCGCAGATGTGAGAAATATTAAAAGTTATCTTTATAGAGCCATATCTAATGACGTTGTTGACGCTGCTCGGCGAGCTGACAAATATCAGGTTCAAATTCATAAATATCATAAACATCAAAATTATTCAGTCAACAAAACCAGTTTTGGAAACGCTATATTGGGTGAGGAAGAAGAACTCGATAAGATGTTCTCACTGATAAAAGGGCGATTGCGAGATAGTGAGTCTCAGGCGATTGCTTTGCGATATAAAGGCCATTGTAGTATTAAGGAAGTGGCGGAAAAAATGGGTGTAAAGTGTACATCTGTTAGTAGGTATATTTCGACGGGATTGAAGAAAATGCGCGAGTTCCTGGTCGAAAAATGAGGTAATAACAATGATTGCTCAAAACCATCACTTTTTATGCAAACAGGTTGAGCCGTATTATTATGATTTTCTCTATGGCGGAAACCAAGAGCCAATTCCGGAGTTTGTCTTCGATCACGTAGAGCAGTGTCAACATTGCCATGAACAGATAGAACTGCTTCGAGTTGTATTATCACAAGTTGGGGGGACGGGGCCGGGACGAGAACAGGCCAGTAGAGCTGCTATCACTATGCTGGAGCTTCATTTTGCGTATGTTGGCGAGCGTGTGACATGCAAGACAGTAAGGCCGTTTATACCTGGCTTGTTAGATCCGGATTTACAAATTCGAGTACCGACTCCGATAACTGTACATTTAGACAATTGCCGACAGTGTTCCGAAAATTTAGAGGCAATTAGAAAATTGAATATAAGTCCCAAACAGTTACGTCGATTAAGCCAAATGTTCGTTGAAGAATCTTCTTATGATGCCATAGAATGTTCAGGAATGGAGGCAACGGCAAGGTCGGTTGTCGCTCTGAATTTTGGGGGTATTAGTGATGATGATTTGGAACATTTATGTAAGTGCCCTGTTTGTCGAGGATTGCTTTTCGATGAACGACAAAAGCTTTACAATAGTTTACCCAAAAACGCCAAATCTACGGGTTTTTCCTGTGATTCGGTCTTGGCAACGGATATCTTTGATTATGTTTTGCTGAAGGGTCTTGACCCTACAAGTGACCAGTATCTTATGTTTCGGGAATCTCTTGCATCGCATTTGCGTTCTTGTCCGACGTGTTTAGCTAAGATGCAAAAACTCCACCGGACCATCTACGATATTGCCGAGATGGCCGAATCCGGGGTAGTGACAGTATTCCATATGGATGAAAGTACCGAAAGCCAAACGGAAAGAGAACCTGATAACCTTTACGCCGGTTTTCCGATAAATGTAGAAGTGATAGGTCGTCAAGAGAAAGTGGGAGTTAATCAGAGCCGTTCGGCTAATGGTCTTGTGGCTGCCTTAAAACAGAAAATTTCGACGATAAATTTGAAACCTATAGCTGCATCTGTAGCAGTGGCGGCGGTTTTATTAGTAGGATTTGCCTTGGTGCTTAATCCGCTTACTGCCAGAGCAGTTACAATAGAACAAATTTACAATGCTATTGAGAAAGTTAAAAATGTCTGCGTCTCGAGTTATGTCTCTGATAAAACCGTACCTGTGCAGGAGATATTTGTATCGCGTAAGTTAAACATTTATTTGACTAAGACAAGGGAACGTTCTGTTTTGTTGGACCTTGCAAAAAGGATTAAAAAAGATATAAATTTGAATACTGGTTCGATTAAAACAACTTCAATTCCTGATGACTTATTTTCTGTGGCACAGCAGCGTATAAACGGTTCTTTAGGTTTGGTGCCGTTTTATGATATATCCAGGCTTCCTAAAAATGCCGAATGGAGAAATGTGAGTGATGAAATTGAGGAAGTGGCCGAGGGAATTGAAGTATATGATTTGGATTGGACCGAGGAGCAATACGGAGGTTCCACTATTTATAGGAAATGGCGGATTTTTGCTGATACGAAGGAACATTTGCCTCAGAGAGCAGAGTGGTATAATAAGTTTAATAATGATGCTAAGTTTGAGTTAGAAACAGTGCTGGTTGTTGAATATATGAATGAAAGCCAAATACAGGCTGCCGTTGAGAAAATCTTTTTCTAAGGTAATAATGATTCATTTCGGGTGCCAAAGAGGAATTTTATTTGTATAGTTATCGGCTTTTTTTTCGACTAATAAGTCATCAGCTTTTTTGCGTGTGACGCTGCCATCCAGAAATCCGAGATTGACAGTTTTATTTGGGTGTCGGCCATTTGTAGCATCCCATTCCAGGCCTGGCCATAAGTTGTTTCTCTTTTTGTTAATTTCAAGGCCGGGTACATAAGCAGAATCTTGTATGGTACTTCCGAGAGATACGGGGGGGATATCTGTTACATGCCACCAGTTTATCAAACTGTAGCCACTGTCGACTATTAGTAGGGTCCGGCTGGGATATGGTATATCGCTGCTGCTTAAAGGCGTCCCGAAAAATCCAGATTCGACCTGACTTTTTTTGCCGCTTGTTCTTTTACATATAGACTGGTTGATACCATAATTTGCACACAATGCATTGTATTTAAGGGCCGGATCCTGTATTTTTCTGGAGGGACACCAGATAATAGACTCATTGTTAAAGTCACTCTGTGAATAATCAATGATATAATTGAACCACCACCATCCAAGCCTGTCGTATTGAAGATGTCCGGGGAAGCCTCCTGGAGGTGGTTTTAGCAGAGTGTCGTCAAAACCTTGCGGGAAAGTACCATTTTCAGTTTCATACATGGATAGACCAAGAAATAATTGCTTAATGTTTGAGCTGCATAAAACCATTTCGGCCTGACGTCTCGAATTTTGTAGTGAAGGTAACGATATAGCTATAAAAAGAATAATTATCGCTATGACTACGAGCAATTCTATAAGCGTAAAACAGGGGCGTTTCATAACCTATTATTCTATGATTATCTACCTAAAGATTCAATACAAACAATCAATAAAAAAGGCAGGCGGAATAAATCCCGCCTGTCTTTTACTACAACAATGTCTTGCTAATAATTAATCACATGCCTGCATATAAAAAGTCGTCCATTCACCTGTAACAGTACAGCCAGTGCCGTAGTAGTTAAGTATACATGGTGTTTCTGCTGCCCTGAGAATATAGGAAGTACTACAACTGCCACTTTCGGCGGGTTCGCATCCATGCCGTTTCCAGTATATCTCAACGTAACCACCGCAATAACCACCTACATAACTGCACTGTACGTAATCGGATTCCTGTAATAGTTTGGTACATGAATAATAACCAGAACCGCCGGTTATTGCTTGAAGCTTGTCATCGTTGATATTGTTATATTGGTTCGCGATTGGCTTGTCGGAGATTAAAAGGGCAGTTCCTTCAGACCAGTCCATACCAAAAAAGTCGAGCTTGGTACGATATAAAAACTTATCATTCGCCAAATCTATGCAAAATACATACTTACTATCAGTTCCTCCGAGCACGACAAAGTGACTCTTTCCCGGGATATGCAAAATCGCCTGGCAATCATCGATATTTTTAAGCGCCTTAATATCGAGCTTGACGGCTCGGCAATAGAGACCCAGTCTCTGTGCAAATTGCTTCATTGCATAAAGGCTTGTAGAGTTATCCTGTCCACTTATAAGTTGAGCAAGCTGCCGGTCGGTAACATTCTTGCCTAACTGTTGAGCGGCATATTTTAATGCCGCTGTTGCACAGTTTTGAGGTTGAATACCCTCGGCTGCTGCAAAAGATAATCTTTCGGCTAAAAGCATGTCTGTATCGACCGTATGGAAATAGCGATACATTGCAGGTTTTTCAGAAACGTAGGAGTGATACTCTATTAAGGTATCATTTTCATAATCAACGTTAAAGCTCCATGATGAAGGAGTTTGGCCGTTGATTCTGGTTAAATTCCAACTATCATAACCTAATTGTCTATTAGTCGAGGCATCTCTTTGCTCTGTATAAATATTTCGCGGAACCCAATTGCCCGAGACAAGTTGATATTCATCGCATTGTGCAAATTCTATTGTTTTGGAATTCTTGATTTCATAGGAAATAATGGAATAATCTTGGTCCGGATTCAATACGAGTTCTATTTCTGAGCCGGCTAAATTGAGTGTTAGACGTACCTGAGTTCGACCGTTGAAATTTTCCTCGTTTCCGGAACATTCCGCCGCGGCAAGGTTCCGGTATGTGTAGTTACCGTACCCCCAGGGAATGACTCCTGCGGTCAATGGGCCGTTTACAACATGGTGGATGGAACCTGTCATATCAACGTAGGCATTATTGCCGGATGTGTAGATTGTGTAACTTTCCCCGTCCCAGGCGAAGATGCGTCTTCTGTTCCAGTCCATGTTGAACTCTTTTGTCATGGAATTACCTGCTAAATCTGCGTCCGGCCTTACGGAGTC
>JASFVS010000245.1:0-4914 GCA_050049715.1 Phycisphaerales bacterium | reverse complement strand
TTCTTTGTTCAGTGAAGGAACGGAAATTCCGCGTTTGATATAAATGTCGGACATTTTCCGGATGGCTTCGAGGGGTCTTTGAATGCCGTCATAAATAGTGCCGACCATTCCGGGCCCCAGTTCCACGGAAAGCTGCATCCCGGCGCCATATACGTAGTCGTAAGGAGCGATTCCGGTTGTATCTTCATAGACCTGAATAACGGCGCTGTCTTTTTCGAGCTTAATCAACTCACCGATGAGATGTTCGGCGCCGACCCAGACCAGCTCGAACATCTCAGCATCGGTTATTCCCATTACTTCTATGATGGGGCCGTTAACTCGTTTTATCTGTCCAATAATTCTATCATTCATCATTATTCTTTTCGATTGTCAGCAAATAGGGCGTTGTATATGGCCATTCGGATTTCACGCTCTTTCCGTAAAATTCTTGTCCTGACCTGGTTATTAAAAGCGGTGCGTCCATCGGCGGCGGTCAGGACGATGCCCTGCGATTTCAAAGGAGGTTTATCTGATAATTGCAGCGTTATTTCTTTGTTCGTTTTCGCACGGATTTTTTCCGTGACCTCTGAAATCAACTGGTCGTTGATTAATGCCAGCTCTTTTTCCGAAGCGTTGATTTTGGCGGATTCTGCGCCCAGGCCGATTGCGGCTTCTGTAATCCAGTTTATCAGGACAGGCCTGTAGCTTGCGTCGGTGCTCATCGAATTAAGTTTCTTTTCGACCCTGTCCATAATTTCCTGCATAATGGTGTCCCGAATATGCATGGAGCGGCGCTTCAGCTCAAGCTTAACGTCGGAGAGCATTTTCTTTTTTACCGCTTCGGCCTGCTGCCGGGCTTCTTTGTGGGCATCGCTCAATATAGATTCAACTTTCTGGTCGGTGTACTTTCTTTTTTCCGCCGCCTGGTTTTCCGCTTCCTTAATTATTTCCTGCTCTTCAGTATGCGCATCGGCTTCGATGCCAGAAATAAGTGCATCTTTTTCTTTTTCCGACGGTTCCATAAATATCAACGCCTTTTTGAAAAGGACCTCTGTTACAACATCATACAACGAAGAGGTCCGGATATCATAGTTTTATTCCGATAGCGGCATTGGCCATTTCTTTGATTCCGGGCCTGCCGGGTTTTGGACCGTTTCTGTCCGGAATCTCGACGACCAATGGAAAAGCTACGGTAAACAGGTATTTATCTACTATCGGGCGAATCATGTCTGCAATACGTTCGGTGATAATAATTATACCGACATCCTCGTTATTCAGTAATGCCTGAAAAGCACGTTGTGCTTCGTCGGCATTAGCGGCAACTTTTCCGGGCACACCTAAAATCCCGAAACCAATAACCGTATCCTCATCGCCTATAATCGAGTATTTCATCTGACTGTTATACTTTACCGAGAATCATCAAAGCCGTGATAAAACCAAACACGACAATTCCTTCCGCGAGTGCAACGAAGATAAGAGCCTGGCCTGCAATCTGCGGTTTTTCAGCGACTGCCCCCATTGCCGCGGCGCCGACGTGAGATATTGCGATGCCGGCCCCGATGGCGCCGAGACCAAAAGCAGCGGCGGCGGCAATAAGGGCATATTTCAGAGCCTGAACGTCGATATTTCCCGAAACTTTTTCCATTTGTGCTGTTTCCTGTTCATGAGTTGCCTGTGCGAAGACCCTGGCACAAAAAATCGTCCCGATTATTGCCATTACAACGAAGAGCACAATGAAACTCTGGGTAATGTGTAACTTCAATTTTCTTCTTGGTTCGTTCACGGTTTTCCTTCCTTTCTTATTTGTAACTGCTATTCAGGGAAATTGGTGTGTACAATTTTCCCGTTCCGTGGAAAAATTTCGTAAAGAATTCGTAATAACTAAGCCTCAGAGCCTGTACGCCAGCAGTGAGACCTTCAAGACCAATCACCAGTGCATTTCCAAGTATAAGTACGATGATGGATGCAACACCGGAGGAAGTCATTTCGGCGATGGTGAAAAAGGAAATCATCAGACTGACGTGTGCAATGCCAAGCCCGGCCACTCGCATGAAAGAAAGCGTGTTGGCAAGATAGCCGCTAAAAATTTCAAGAAGCTCGACAATCCACTGCATAATGAAATTCAAAATTATAATCGGATTGAAATTTTCGTTTGCCTTATGTTTAAAATAATGGCAAGGCTCTTTAATAAACAGTAAAAGCGCGGGCAGGCCGACCAGCAAGAATATGCTCATTCCCGAAGGGAGCTGCTTGTAGCTGTGCTTTATCATGTAGTACGCAATATATATGCCTCCCGTGTAAATCCATCCTCCAATAATGCCGCCCTTGTCGAAGAACAGCTCCATTATTTTTTGTGTTCGGATTAAATTTATCCAGTTGAACAGCAGGCCGAGAAGGATAACTGAAATACCGAAAAAGATAGTAATTGACAGTATGTCAAAAATATCATTTATGACTGAGTTGCCGGCACTGTGGCCGGAGACAATGCCATGAAAATCAAACCAGAGCGGTCTGAAAAGAGCAAAGCCAAAATATGAACCGAAAAGAGCGCCGAAGACAATCGAAGACAGGCCGCACCAGATGATGAGCCACGAAAGAGTGTAAAAATTTTGTTTGTCGGGGTTTGTTTTAAATGAGAGCGCACCGAGGACGCCGAGTATGACTAATACGAGGCCCTGGCCGACGTCGGCGAACATCAGCCCGAACATTGCCAGATATATGGGCATGACAAAAGGAGTCGGGTCGATAGTGCCGTATTGGGGGACACCGAAATTGCTGACCAGCATTTCGAAAGGCGCCAGCATTTTGGGATTGTTAAACTGCACTGGAACTTCGTTCTCTATTGTTTCTTTATTTTCCGGTTCGTGCCATTCCAGATAACAGCGGCCGTTACAGGCTTTTTGTATTTGTTTCATCAGCCTTTCTTTTTTGGATGAGGGCAGCCAGCCGGTGAAGATAACGGTCCGGGAAGAGGATTTATAGTTTGTCTGAATCGTATAAAGAAGCTCGGTGATTCTCAAATTGACCCACGTCTGTCTGAAGTGCTCCTTATGTTTTGTGATCAGCTTGTCGACTATTTTTTCAAGTTTTTTCTGTTCGTCTGTCAGTGCCTTAAGCTTAATGTTAAGTTCTTTGAAAACATCTTCTTTCACGGATTTTAGCTCTTCCGGCAATTCGATTTTCATCCAGCCGGCACTGTGAAGGACGTTATTAATTTGTTCATTGTCCCGTTTCATTGAAATCAGAAGATAATGAGTCATATTATCTTCCTGCCCAAGCGCTACATTCAACGAGGGAAAGTCTCTCAGTCCGGCCTCAAGTCTTTTTGCGTTCGATGTCGGGATTCTTCCTGTTCGGATGTTAAGAAAAGAGTGTTGCGTTTTGAGCGGGAGGTCGGACAGGCCTATGCCGTAAAGCTCGACCTGACGTCTGATGTCTTCGAGCTTTAATATCTCCTGCTGGATGGCGCGCTGCCGCTCTCTTATGCTGTCCCGCTCTCCGTCTATCTGGTCGAGCAGTTTTTCTTCTTTTTCGATATTAACAGAGACGCGATTGTTCAGGTCGGTTTCGGCCGGGGTGGTGGGGATAATACCGCTGGTGTGCAGGAGCCCTTCAATTCGTTCCCTTAAATCCGTGATTTCCTTCGGAGAGATTTGAGGATTGACCTCCGACAGATTGTCCAGGATTTTGCTGTCGATTTCGGTTGTGTTTATGAATTGTATTACCCCCTCGCGCAGAAGCGTTTCAGTGACACGTTGAGAATCCTTTCCCAGCACGACCGCAAAAAGCTGTATCATCTCGGTGGTAAACATCATATCATACTTTCAATCCTTTGTTGTGGTATATCATACTCTTTGGCGTTCAGGATTGTCCTGATTTTTTTCAGCTCGTTCCTTTTCAGTATGAAATAAGAAAAGATAATCCCTATCGTAAAAGGATACCCTGAAAGGATGCGCTGTATTTCCTGTTTCATTATTTCCTCCAGCATCCGATGGACAAGGAGTAGCCTGGAGGAGCTGTCCGAGGTCTGAGAAGACAGGAGGGTGGATAATCCCGGATATCTGCCTTTGACAAAATTCTGCATTACCGAAGTTACATTTTGTGCGCGATATAATTCGCCGATGATTGTCTTGTTGAGGTTGAAACCTCCCGACACCATCATAGGCAGGACGGCTTCCAGAGGCAGGTCGTAAAAATTTTTCAGCCGGATGAGCCAGTTTATGTTCTGCAGGTCGATTTCCACCCCTACCAGTCTGATGGCGATATTTCGGTCTTTCCTGTCCAGTCTATTAATGACGGACAGAAGGTTGTCGTAATAAAAATGGTCGAAGGCGACTTCCATACGAAACAGAGAGCCTCGTGATTCAACTGTGTGATAGTATTTTTTTATGATTGGATTATACGGGGTTCCTAAGCATACACCTGCTATTTCGTCGAAGTTTTCTGCATTAATAATTATGTCGATGGGTATTTCGTGGATGATAGGTTCGTATAAAATGTAGTGCACGTTCGGGTCGGCCGGCTGGTTTCGGATTTTTCTATCGAAGTAAATTCTGATGGCGTTTTTAAGATTGTCAATTTCGAACTGGTACAGTAAGGCATCGACGAACGCGATGGAGTTTTGATGGACGTACTGCTTGATGTTCGTGTAAAGCTCAATTTCCTGTTTTAGCAGCTCAAGCTCCGCTTTTTTCAGGTCGCCGGTGGCGGAATATATTTCCTGAAGGCCGGCGAAAGATGTTTCCCGCAAGACGGCCAGCGCCGCATCGAGGGACGAAGCTTTGATTAGCCGGTCGAATATCTCGTCGGAAAGGATTTTGCTAATCCGGCCTCGCAGCTTCGCATTGATAAATGAATATTTTGATAACGCGCTTGATTTCACTTTTGAGCCGTATCTCTCTCTGTGGTCAGTATAATATTGCATATATTGTCGAT